>JAGPFT010000278.1 GCA_018056405.1 Anaerolineae bacterium | reverse complement strand
CGCGCCCCCGCCAGGTGCGCGCCCTGGCCGAAGCCTGGCGCAACAGCACGCTCTTCAACGAGCTATGGCACACGCCCGGCCTGGTGCCAGAGCCGACCGGCTGGCGCAACGACCCGCTGCTGGCCCGTCAGACTGTGCTCACCTTCCTGGAGACGGCCCCGCCCGGCTGGTGGCCGGTGGAGGAGCTGGTCGCCCTGGTGCACGACGAGGAGCCGGACTTCCAGCGGCCCGCCGGGGATTACGAGAGTTGGTACATCCGCGACGCGCAGAGCGGCGAGTACCTGCGCGGCTTCGCAAGCTGGGAGCGCGTGGATGGCGCGTTGCTGCGCTTCATCCTCGCCGGGCCGCTGCACTGGCTGGGCCTGGCCGACCTGGGCGACGGCGGCGCGCTCTGCCGCCTGACCCCCTACGGGCGCGCCCTGGTCAGCGGGACGGACTGGCCCGACCGGCCCGAAGAGCGCCCTCCGCTGGCCCTGCGTCCCGACGGCACTGCCCTGGCCCCGCGCACGCTCAGCCGCTACGAGCGCTTCCAACTGGCGCGCATCACCGAATGGGGGCCGGCGGGCGATCCGTACCAGTATCGGCTGTCGGCGGTGGGTTTGCAGCGCGCCGCCGAGCAGGGCGTGCCCCTGGACGCCATCCGCGCCTTTCTGCGCCGCACCAGCGGCGACAACGTGCCGGACGCGATCTACCGGCTGCTCGACGGCTGGGAGCAGACCGGCGGCGCGGATGTCTGGCTGGAGCGCGCAGTCATCCTGCGCAGCAACGCCCCAGACGTGCTGCAAACCATCCTCGAAACACCGGAATTGCGCCGCTTTCTCGGCGCGCAGCTTGGCCCCAACGCGGTCATCGTCCGCGCTGACCAGGCCGAGGCACTGGCTGCTGCCCTGCAGCAGCACGGGATTCTGGTGGACTTTGATGCATGAGGCGATTTCGCAGGCGGGCACGCTGTTCGCCGCCAAGCTGAGCGAGCGATAGGCGCGGGAGGAAGCCTTTGCCACGACGCGATCACTCCTACGCGGCAACCTGGGAGCGCTTCTCGCGCCTGAGCCAGACGCAGGACAGCCTGGCCGACGAGCGACGTGGCTGGCGGCGCTGGCTGTTGACCCCTGTCGTGGCCTTCGTGATCCCCATTGACGATCCGGCGGTGTGTGCCCAGCTTGAAAGCTGGCAACGCGCCCTGGCCCCCTGGCTGGCCTATGCGCCACAGCCGGCTGAGCGGCTGCACATCACGCTGCACATCGCCGGGCGGCTCAGCCCGCTGCCCTGGCTGCCCTTGCCTCATTTCTGGCGGCGGTCGGAGTTGGGGCGGCTGGCCGAGCGCGCCCGCCCGGTGTTCGAGCGCTTCGACCCCTTCGAGGTGGGCATCGGCCCGCCCAATGCCTTCCCCAATGCGCTGTTTGCCGAGGTGCAGGACGAGGCGGGCTGTCTGCGTGCGCTGCGGGTGGAGTTGCGCCGGGCGTTGCCGCTGCGCGCCCGCCCGCCCCTGCCCTGGCCCTTCCTGGCCCATGTGTCACTCGGCTTCTGGGGACGCCAATCGGTCGCACCGCTGGTCGAGGCGCTAGGACCCTATCGCGCCGCCGCCCCCTTGCCGCTGCGGGTGACGGCAGTCCACCTGACGCTGTATCATCAGGACAACGCGCTGCTGCGCCCGGACGTTCTGCGCACAGCGCGCGAAGAGATCGTCGCCGAGTACCGCCTGGGTGGGTGAGCAGCGCACGTAGGGACGCCAATCAGGGACAGGAGCACATGGCAGAATCGATGGCATCAACCGCTCCACGCCGGGCGGGGGCGCTCAAGACCTGGGCCGGACGGCTGGCCGGAATCGCTTTCGGCGTGTTGCTGGCCTGGCTGCTGGTCGAGGTGCTGATCCGGCTGCTGTTCTTCTCATTGCCGCCGCGCCTGCAACTGGTGCTGGAGCACGTGCGCAAGACGCCGTTCAGCGACGCCCGCCTGTTGCCCGACCCGATCTGGCAGCCAGACACGGATTACCTGATGATCGCGCGTCCGGTGCAGAACTACGAGCAGTTTGGCAGCGCCGAGGTGCGCTTCACCGTCAGCACGGAGACGCTGTGGGAATCGCGCGTCGCCTTCCGCACGCGGCAGGAGTGGGTGGATCGCCATGTGGACGCGGTAGCGGTGGGTGATTCGTTCACCTTCTGCTTCACCGACGAAGAGGACTGCTGGGTGCAGCAGCTTGGCGCGCTGACCGGGCTGAACATCATCAACCTGGGCATCACCAGCACGGGGTCGCTCAGCCATGCCCGCGTGCTAGCCGACTTCGGGCTGCCCCTCAAACCGCCGCTGGTCATCTGGCAGTGGTTCGGCAACGACGCCAACGAAGACTACGGCCTGGCCGCCCTGCGCGGCGAGACGGACGTGCCGTCGGCCAGCCCGCCCCTGCCCGTCCCCCGGCGCACCTGGTGGGACGAGCACTCAGCGCTCTACGTGCTGCTCAAACTCTACCTGGGGCCGGAGGACGAGTTCGCGGCGTCGCTGCAATTCCACGCGCCGGACTACGCCACGCGGGGCGACGTGACACTCGCCTTCGGCCAGCCCTACCTGTGGGACGCCTTCGACATGACGCAGCCGCACAACCTGGACGGCTGGGCGCGGGGCGGGGCGGCGATCCGCGCGGCGCGCGAGTTGGTGGAGGCATACGGCGGGCGGCTGGTGATCGTGCTCATGCCGACGAAGGAGCAGGTTTACCGGGCGCTGAGCGAGCCGTTGCTGGGCGCGGAGAAGCTGGCCCTGCTGGACGCGCCCTACGCCATGATGCGCGACTTCTGCGCGGCGGAGGGGCTGGAGTGCTTCGATCCGCTGGCGGTCTTGCAGGCCCATGCTGAGGCCGGGGAGCAGCTTTACTACACGACCGACATGCACCTCAACGCGCGCGGCAACGCGGTGCTGGCCGGCGCGCTGGCCGAGTGGTTGGGGGAGTAGGGGGAGGGAAAGCAGGCCAGGAGGCCAGTTTAAGCAGCGTGCAATTATGGAGTTGGAGCCAGCAACCTGATCTTATCTTCGAATCGTCGCATGTCCTCAACGTTAATTGTCAGCAGCGTGTCAATGCCATTCGCCAGCATAGTTGCCACGACATTGGCATCGTGTATCTGCTTACCGCGCGTTGGGTGCGTTTCAATTAAGGCCAGCAATTGCGCCGTCACCTCGCTCGTATCGTCTGCCACTTGAAAAAGCGACTGGATCATTTCTACCTGGCCCAATACCTGCTCAATCGTCAGCGGCACCGCGAAGGTGTTTGGGTGTGTCACTTGCACGAGATACTCACGGATGATCTGGCGGCTGATCCATAGCTCAACCTGATCGCCCCACATCGTCTGAAGAAGTGCTTCAGACGCCGCGTGCATGGTCATCTGGGGTACCATTGCCCGCAGCAGGACATTGGTATCCACAAACGCCTTACCGTTCGTCATCGTCGTACCAGTCTTCACGGCGCGGTGATGGCTCTTCCTTCACAGCCTCGTGTATTTGCGCGGCTCGCAGCATCCGCAGCTTCTCATCCGCCGTCAATCGCTGCTGCTCAGTGCGCTCTCGCAGGCGGCGCATGAGATCTCGCTGCTGTTCCTCTGGAAGCTGCTCAACCAGCACAACCAGGGTTTCATAGGAGATGGGTAGTTGGACAGCCATTGTTCGATTTCCTCGACCGGACTCACCGTTCACCCACCATTATAACTCACACCGATCACTCCACCCCGCCCCGCCCCATGCCCTCGGCGATGGTCGTCAGCGGCCACAGCGGGCGCACGTCCATGTCCAGCTCGTCGCGGAAGCCCGCCATGTAGCGGAAATACCCCGCCGCCGCGATCATCGCCGCGTTGTCCACGCACAGCGCCAGCGGCGGGTAGCGCACCGGCAGCGGACTCGTCGCGCGTAGGGTCGCGCGCAGGGCGGCGTTGGCGCTCACCCCGCCGGCCATCCAGACCTCGGTCGCCCCGTGCGCGGCGGCGGCGTCCAGCGTCTTCTCGACGAGGATATCCACCACCGCCGCCTGGAAGCTGGCCGCTACATCGGCGATGGGCACGTCGGGGCGACGCTGGTCGGGCGTCATGCCCTCGCCTTTGGGCGGGCGCTTGCCGCTATGCGGCTCCTGCACGGCGCGCAGCACTGCCGTCTTCAGCCCGGAGAAGCTGAAGTCGCTCCCCTCGCCGCGCAGGGCGCGCGGGAAGGCGTAGGCCGCCGGGTCGCCCCCTTCGGCGGCGCGCTGGATGGACGGCCCGCCGGGGTAGGGCAGCCCCAACAGCCGCGCCACCTTGTCGAACGCCTCACCCGCCGCATCGTCGAGGGTCGTGCCAAGCTGTCGGTACTGGCCGTGATCGCTGATCAGCACGATCTCGCTGTGCCCGCCGGAGACGATCAGGCAGACCACCGGGAACTGCACCGGCGATTCGCGCCCGGCCAGCCACAGCGAATAGACGTGCCCCTCCAGGTGATTGACGCCCAGCAGCGGCAGTCCGCTGGCCAGAGCCAGCCCCTTGGCGAAGTTGACGCCGACCAGCAGCGATCCAGCCAGCCCCGGCCCGCGCGTCACAGCGATGGCGTCCAGGTCGGCGAGCGTCACGCCGGCGTCGGCCAGGCCCTGCTCGACGATGGGCGCAATGGCCTCGATGTGCGCCCGCGACGCGACCTCCGGGAACACCCCGCCGTACTGCGCGTGCAGGTCAATCTGCGAGGCGACGACGTTGGAGCGCATCTGCACGCCGTCTTCGACGACTGCCGCGCCCGTCTCGTCGCACGAGGTTTCGATGCCGAGAATGAGGGTCATAGCGCCTCGCGGGAAAGTGAATAGCAGGTCACATGCAGGGGTGGATTGATGCATAGGGGGCGCAGCTCTGTGCGCCCCGCTTTACC
>JAGPFT010000277.1 GCA_018056405.1 Anaerolineae bacterium | reverse complement strand
CCTCTCCACACGCGGAGAGGGGACTGAGCCAGATACTTACTCCCCCTCTCCATATATGGAGAGGGGGCCGGGGGGTGAGGTCTGCAACCGATCTCTGCACCTGCCCCCAAATCCGAATGCACCCCCTTGCCAGCGCAGAGTAGGCCCGCGCGCGGGTGCTGCGCTATACTCTGCGCGGTACCTCGCTGCACACTCTGGATGGAACCATGACCGTCAAAGACACTGTGCTCACCACGTTCGCCAACCGTTTTGGGAGCCAGCCGGCGTTGCTGGCCCGCGCGCCGGGGCGCGTCAACCTGATCGGCGAGCACACCGACTACAACGATGGCTTCGTGCTGCCCGCCGCCATTGACCGCGCCGTGTTCGTCGCTGCCCGCCCGCGCTCTGACCGCACCGTGCGCCTCATCTCGACCGATTTCAGCGCCGAGACGACCTTCGCCCTCGACGACCTGGACGACCCCGACCTGCCCGCCTGGAGCAAGTACCCGCGCGGCTCGCTGTGGTGGCTGGAGAACCAGGGCCACACCGTGCCCGGCTTCGACGCGGTGATCGGCGGCGACATCCCTATCGGCGCGGGGCTGTCCTCCTCGGCGGCGGTCGAAGTAGTCATGATCGAGCTAGGGCTGGCCCTGGCCGGCGCGAGCCTGTCCCAGGTAGAGAAGGCGCTGGGCGGCGTCGAGGTCGAGCACCAGTTCATCGGCATGCCCTGCGGCGTGATGGACCAGATGGCCTCGGCGCTGGGCCGGGCCGGGCACGCCCTGCTCATTGACTGCCGCAGCCTGGAAACGCAGGCGGTGCCCGTCCCCCAGGGAGCCAGCATCGTCATCATGGACACGGCCAAGCGGCGCGGGTTGGTGGACTCGGAATATGCGGCGCGGCGCGAGCAGTGCGAGACGGCAGCGGAGAAGCTCGGCGTGGAGGCATTGCGCGACGTGACGCTGCCCCAACTTGAAGAGGCCAAAGCGCAGCTTGGCGACGTGCTCTATCGCCGGGCCAGGCATATCGTCAGCGAGAATCTGCGTGTGCGTATCACGGTCATGGCGCTGCGCGGCAATGCCCTCAAGACGGTCGGCCAGGCATTGCGCGAGAGCCACGTCAGCCTGCGCGACGACTACGAAGTAAGCTGCGCCGAGCTAGACGCCATCGTGGACATCGCCAACACTCAGCCCGGCTGCTACGGCGCGCGCATGACCGGCGCGGGGTTCGGGGGCTGCGCGGTCGCCCTCGTCCAGAACGAGGCGGTCGAACAGTTCGTGGCGGCAGTCGGCCCCGCCTACACAAGCAAGACCGGCCTGATGCCGCACCTCTACGTCTGCCAGGCGGCGGAAGGTAGCGGTGTCGAGCGGCTGATGCGCCTTGACGAGCACGATCGGTAGCCGCTTGTAGGGGCGGGTTTGTAAACTCGCCCCTACACGACATCTGCGCGTATTCCCCGTCTTGAATGTCAAATCTCATTAGGGGTGTCCATATTGGTGAAGGGAGATCGCGGCCAGCCCACCTACGGCATACCATGAGCGACAAACGCAGCATCTTCTTCGATGAATGGCAGGCCTGCCTGCGCGCGCATTACGTGCACGTCCTGCGCGCCAACGACACCGTGACCGAGCCGACGCTGCGCCACGTCCTGCACCAGACGGGCATCACCGAGGAGGAATTAGCAGCGTTGCAGGCGGAGGGCCTCGCCGGACGCCCTCTGCCGGAGAGCGCGAGCGCCGCCTCCCACGCAGCGGAGAGCCAGGACGAAGAGAGCGTAGCTGCTGAACCTGCGCCCTTCGATGAGGAGACGGCTCTCGACGCTGAGGGCGACGATAGCCCCGACGAGCCGCCGCCCGTCCCGCCGGGGCAGCTTGCGCTGTTCTGAGCGCTTTCAGTCCGGGGGCTGCTGGCTCAAGCGGCGCGAGAGGCAGGCCGGGCACAGACAGGTGCTAAACGCACTGTGGATATGCTTCAGGCCATGGATGATGCCATTATCGCTGTCAAATGCACGGCTGATTCGGTCAAAAAGACTGATGTCCCCATGCTCATAGCGCCGGTATAATGCATACGCTACGTAGTCTGCTGCCTGTAGCAATCGAGTATCTCGGGAGTCAGCGAAAAACGGAACTTCAACGATGCGCCCCGTGGTTACCCATTCGTGCTGTCCGGTACGATAGCTGAGCATCAGTTGCCGCGTTTCAGTTTGAAGTTGTGACTCGTCGAAGATTAACATACCTAGATGAGGCTGTCGGGTGCGTTGATGTTGCCTTGAAAGGAAAATATCAAACCGCCGGCACAGTTCGTTCAAAGCGCGCTCGTATATAGATTCTCCATCGTGGTCCAAAAAACGCTTCTCAATAGCTACGCCGAACAGCTTTACCCAGGCGAGATAGCTGGGATTCGCGACTGCATAACCGATCTCCTCTAGTATCTGCTCGCGGACTTCGCGGGCCACGTTGTCGCGCCAGAATGTGCCCCCGCGCGGTGAGCGCAGTTCTGAGGCATGAAATTCGAGTGACCCCGTATAATCGGGGATGTATTTCTCCTGGATCGTATTAAGGGCGCGCGAAAGTCCCAACATACTCCTTTCAAAGACCGCCACACCTGCCATGACGAAATGCCTGGATTCACGGTCGCCCGGTGTGCCAGATTCGTCCACGTACATGACCCACATAACACACCTTCCTACATAGCAATATAATCATTATGATAATAGTGCAAAGACAAAAAAGGCGTCCGTGGGAACATTTGCATGTTCTTTTCAGCGCTGCAAAGGGCAGCGCCCACAGTCGCATAATTACAGTACCACAGGTGGCTCCGGCTGTCAACGATGATTTGCGCGTTGATCGCCCCGCCAAGTCTGACCACCAGCAGTCCAGCGCTCACTGCCAGATCGCCCAGGGGTCGTCGCGGTCGCGCGCGCCGTAGTATGAAGTCAGCCGCACCAACTCGACGAACACGCGGAACGATGCCTGGTCGGTGTTGAGCCGCCAGCGCATCTTGCGCGGGATGCGCAGCCAGGCATAGGCCAGGTGACGGCGCTCCTGGCGTGTGGTCTGCTGCATCAGCTCGCCATACCAGGTCGGCAAAGCATGGCGCAGGGTGTCGCTCTTGCGCGTGATGACACTCCCGGCAAAGGCCATCAGCATCATGGCAAAGAAGATCAGCGGCGCGTAGCCCCAACTACCGCGCTGGTCGCTGGTCAGCGTGTCAAGCATACTGGTGACCAGCAGGCTCCACACACCCAGCATGTCCAGAAAGCGGGCCAGCGGCGAATAGGGAGCCTCCGGCCCGTAGAGGCGAAAATGGGCCAGCAGCGGGTCCTTGAACAGCCCGAAGGCTACCAACGCGCGCCGTAACAACGCGACGGTTGCGATCACCGCTAGAAAGACGATAGCCAGCCAGGGATAGCGCGGGTCCAGCATGGTAGTTGCCGTGTGCGGGCGTTGTCGGGGCGCGGCACTCTGACCTGCGCCGCGCCTGCGAGCGCTACCGCCATTGTACACCTACTCCAGGCGCAGGCCGCTGAAATCTAGCGGCACCACCTGGAACCAGGTGATGCCCGGCTTGAACGCCAGCGGTTGAGCAGCCCCCTCGTCCGCCCACAGGGTAAGCGGCGCGCCCTCGGCCCAGCGCATCCAGAAACCGTCCACAGCGACTCCGTCGCGGATGAGTGTGGCCGGGCCGAAGGCCTGTAGCTCGATCTCGGTCGAGTAGAACTTTGTCCCGTTCCACTCGCCTTCGACGATGCTCTCGTCGTCCTGGTGGCGCGCGTAGAGGATAACCACATTGGCCGCCGTCACCTGCGCGCCGCTGTCGGCGTCGGTGTGCGGCTCGCCATCCACCCAACGCGCGTATTCCCCGCTGTGCGAGTCATAGCGCCACTGCACCTCGTCCGGCCCATAGTCAATGGTCACAACAGTGGCCGGCGCACTGTCTCCTGGCGGAGCCGGGTCAAAGACCATGCCGCGCAGGTCGGGCGGGTCGTTCAGACCATCAGTGCGGGCGCGCGCCCACACCTCGGCTGGCACAGCGAAGAGATTATGCGGCGCGTCCAGCGAGGGGTCGCGGAAGTAAAGCGGAGCGCCGCTGCTGACGCCTTCGTAGGCGCGCGGGGCGAACGGCAGCGCGGCGATGCGCTGGCGGATCGGCTCGCTCGCGCCGGAATAGACCAGCAGCGCCCCGTACATAGCCGGAATCTCCAGGTCAATCAGGCGCGCGCTGCGGATCGAGCCGACGCGCGACGGTGTGTGCGCCCAGAAGATGGCCGTGAAGCGCGTCAGGCCGGCCTCGACGTAGTGCTCGAAAACCAGGTCCGCCGCGCCGATGCCCGCCTGGGGGCGCACGCTGTCCGGCGCGTTAGAAATCTTGGCGGCCAGGGGGCGACGGGCCAGCGCCGCCGGGTCGCGGACGGGCAGCCCGGTCAGCGGGTTCACGTTCGCCGGGAGCGCGATCTGGGCGGCAGCAGCGGCCACGCGCGTGGCGGCGCTGGCGGGCGTGGCAGTGATAATGCGCGGCGAGTCCCCGCCCGGCGTGCAGGCGACCAGCAGGACGACCAGCCAGATGACAGCGAGCAGCCAACGCCCCCGCCCCCAGAATGAATTTTTTACGAATTTCGTGTGCGGGCCTGCCCTTGACGGCACTTGCGGATTAGAATGTAGCCTATAATGATGAATGTAAACGGGACGCACCCTTGAGACAAATCGCACGTGATCGGCGGAATGGGGATCAGTGGATCGGACGGTAGCCCGTCCTGGTGTTGCGCGCAGGGGCGGTTGACTACCCATTTTCGGAAGTGTATAATGCCCGACAACCCGGCCTGCAAGGACATAACCCACCCGATTCCACCCGCCACGTGACCCTGACAGTGAGTAGAAACGAGATAAGATGGCGCTCA
>JAGPFT010000276.1 GCA_018056405.1 Anaerolineae bacterium | reverse complement strand
GCCACGAGCCGACAATGATGATCAGCAGGATGAGCAAGGGAAACAGCGAGAAGACGGCGTAATACGACAGGGCCGCCGATTCGCGCGTGCCATGCTTCCCAAAGCGATCAATCGCCCACCAGAGGTGCTGGAGCAGGCCATCGGTCATTGTATTGGCCAGAACCCACCACCGCTCGTAGAAGCGCAGTCCGTGCGTGCGATGGGCCGGGCGAGGGGTGTCGGCAGTTCGTGTCGTCACTGGTAATTCCCGTCTTGGTTCGCTATGCTTGTGGCAGGTGCGGTTTGAGGCTCGCTTGCCAACTGTTGATGGGGATTCTAACACAGAATGCTGTGATTAAGGCGCTTATCTTCGACTTCGAGGGTGTGCTCATCCGCACCGAGGACTATAGCCCCCGCCATGCCTGGGATGAGCGGCTGGGCTTGCCCATTGGCAGCGTCGAGCGCGCCGTGCATCATAGCGACCTGTGGATTCAGGCGCAGTTGGGGCGCATCAGCGACGCGGCCTATTGGCGCGGCGTGGCCGAACTACTGTACATGCGCGGCGATGACATCAACGAGCTACGCCACGACTACTTTCGCGGCGACCGGCTCAACTACCGGCTGCTGGACTACATCCGCGAGCTGCGCGGGGCGGGCTATGCCACCGCCTTGCTGTGCAATGAGTCGCTGCGCTTCGAAGACCGGCTGTGCGAACTGGGCATCCGCGACCTGTTCGAGCCGGTAGTTGTCTCCGCCCTGATCGGTGTGATGAAGCCCGATCCGACGGCCTATCGCGTCGTCCTGCAAGAGTTGCGCATTGCGCCGCGCGAAGCGGTCTTCGTGGACGACTCGCTGGCCCACGTGCGCGGCGCGCAGGCAGTGGGCCTGCACGCCATCCTGTTCCGCCCGGAGACGAATCTGCGCGACGACCTCAAGCCCTACCTGGATGGTTCGATTGCCTAGAGCGTGTGATGTACTTTCAACCCCTATCCCCCAGCCCCTTTCCCCGCAAGCAGGGAAAGGGGAGCGCCTCGTCCCTCCCCGCCAGCGGGGAGGGACCATAGGGTGGGGTTGATGCGCCGCACAGGGTGTTGCTTGCTGTTCTCTGCGCCGAGGGCGTGGGGTTCATAACACGCTCTAGCGGCACGCCCACTGAGGAAATCTCATGCCCATTCTAAATGTGAACGGCGCGACGCTGGACTACGGCGACACAGGCGGCGACAAGCCCGTCGTCGTGCTGATTCACGGCTGGCTCGGCGCGTGGGATCACACCTTCGGCCCAGAGATCGCCTGGCTGCGCCCGCATTACCGCGTGCTGGCTCCTAGCCGGCGCGGGTATGGGCGCTCCGGCCCCAAGCCGCGCACCTACCCCCGCGACTTCTACCGCCGCGACGCCGAAGACCTCGCCGCCTGGCTGGATGCGCTCGGCGTGCGCGAGGCGCACATCGTCGGCTTCAGCGATGGCGGCGAAGTGGCGTTGCTGCTGCCTATCCTGCGCCCGGACCTGGTGCGCTCGGTGGCAGCCTGGGGGGCAGTCGGCTTCTTCCCGCCGGAACTGCGCCCGCTCGTCCAGCAGAAGTGGCCGCCCACCTGGGTAGACGGCGAGCTGCGCGCCCTGCACGGGCCGGAGCACATCGAGCGCATGGTGCTGGGCTGGGTCACGGCCATGACGCAGATCATTGACAGCGGCGGCGACATCAGCCTGAGCCACGCGGAGGCCATCACCTGCCCACTGCTGCTCATGTTGGGCCGCCAGGACGCGCTCAACCCGGAGCATGTCGCCCGCCAGTTCGTCGCGCGGACTCCGCGCGGGCGGCTGGTCATGTTCGACGGCGGCCATCCCATTCACCGCGAACAGCCGGACGCCTTCCGCCGGACGCTGTGGGATCATTTGCAGGCCGCCAGCGCCGCGCCATGAGCATCGCTCCACGCCCTGCCGCCGTCGTCGAGACCTTCGCCGGCGACGCGCTCGCCCCGCGCTGGCATCCCTGGGCGGCGGGCAGCGGCTTGCTGGCCGTGCAAGGGAGCGTCCTGCGCTGCACGCTCGATCCGGCGGATACTCAGCACTACAGCGACGCGCAGATCAGCGATTACGCCGGATTGCCGCGCCGTGCCTTCCCCTGGCAGCCTCCACTGCGCCTGACAGTCCGCGCCTGGGCCTCGCACGGGGCGGAGGCGCTGCGCGGCACTGCCGGCTTCGGCCTGTGGAACGAACCGTTCGTCCCCGGCGGGCGGGGATTGCCGCGTCTCCCGCGTGCGGCGTGGTTCTTCTTCGCTTCTCCGCCGAGCAACATGGCGCTGGCCCGCGATGTGCCCGGCTGGGGCTGGAAAGCGGCCACCATGGACGCGGCGCGCCCCGCCTTCCTGGCGCTGGTTCCGCTGGCCCCGGCTGGCTTCCTAGCCATGCGCGTCCCGGCGTTCTACCGCGCGTTGTGGCCGGTCGCGCAGCGGGCCATCGGCGTCTCGGAAGCGTGCCTGCCCGCTGACCTTGCGGAGCCGCACACCTACGCGCTGGAATGGCGCGCGGACTCCGTCCGCTTCGCCGTGGACGGGCAGACCGTGCACCGTGCGCCCTGCGCGCCGCGCGGCCCGTTGGGTTTCATCGCCTGGCTCGATAACCAGTATGCGGTGGTCACGCCGGCGGGGCGCTTTCGCTTCGGCCTGCTGGCCACGACGGAGCGCCAATGGCTGGCGCTCGATCAGATCGCCCTGGAGCCGCTGTGAGAATCGCAGGAGAGCGCCGCCAGCGCTATGGCCCCCAGGGGCGCTGCTCTGCTGCGCCCTGGCCGATCACAGACCTGCTCACCGCATCCATCAGTTGAGAGGGCAGCCATCATGCAGCAGCAGTCCACACGCTTTGCGGGCAAGATCGCGCTGATCACGGGCAGCGGGCGCGGCATCGGCAAGACCATCGCGCTGCGCCTGGCCAGCGAGGGGGCGGACGTAGTTCTCAACTATTTCCGCAATCGCGCCCCTGCCGAGGAAACCGCTGCGGCAATCCGTGCTCTGGGTCGCCGCGTGCACGTGGTGCGCGCTGATGTCGGTCAGCCGGACGACCTCAACCGGCTGGTGGACGAGGCCGCTGAAGCGTTGGGCGGGCTGGATATTCTCGTCCACAATGCCGCGTCGGGCTACAACCGCCCCGTCATGGAGCAGCGCGTCAAGGGCTGGGACTGGACGCTGAACATCAATGCGCGGGCGGCGCTCTTCCTGGCCCAGCGCGCCGCCCCGATCCTGGCCGAACGCGGCGGCGGGGCCATCGTCAACGTGTCGAGCATCGGGGCGCAGCGCGTACTGCCGGAGTACGTGGTGGTTGGCGCGTCGAAGGCGGCGCTGGAAGCCCTGACGCGCTATCTGGCGGTGGAATTGGCCCCGTTGCACATTGTCGTCAACGCGGTGTCGGCGGGCATGGTGCGCACCGACGCCCTGCAGCACTTCCCTGGGATGCGCGAGCACTTTGAAGAACGTTTCGCCTATGTCCTGGCGCACACGCCCGCCGGGCGGGTTCTGGAACCGGACGACGTGGCCGGCGTGGTCGCCTTCCTCTGCTCGCCGGACGCCTTCATGATCCGAGGCCAGACGATTCTGATTGACGGAGGAGCGTCGCTCGGCTTTTGAGGGAGCCGCTCTCATTCAGGCAGGGGGGACAGCAGCATAGGGAACGAGAAGGTGGCTCTTGTTTGACCTCATCCCCGCTCGGCGCGCCGCGAGGCCAGGGGGTGAGGTTGCGGTCGCCCTCTCAATGCTTCTCACGCTGCTGTCTGCCCCTACAGGCCTCTCCCCCTCAATCCCCCTCTCCAGCCAAGCTAGAGAGGGGGACTTTGATCGCAGACGCCGTATCTTCCCCCTCTCTGGCTTTGCCGGGGAGGGGGCCAGGGGGAGGGGCCTTCTGCCGAAATACAGACCTCATCCCCGCTCGGCGCTGACGCGCCTCGCCGCCCCCTCTCCACATTGGAGAGGGGGAAAGGCCGAGCGCCGCGAGGCCAGGGGGTGAGGTTGATCGGTCGCCCTCTCAATGCTTCTCACGCTGCTGTCTGCCCCTACAGGCCTCTCCCCCTCAATCCCCCTCTCCAGCCGAGTTAGAGAGGGGGACTTTGATCGCAGACGCCGTATCTTCCCCCTCTCTGGCTCTGCCGGGGAGGGGGCCAGGGGGAGGGGCCTTCCCGCCAAAATACAGACCTCACCCCCGCTCGGCGCTGACGCGCCTCGCCGCCCCCTCTCCACATTGGAGAGGGGGAAAGGCTGAGCGCCGCGAGGCCAGGGGGTGAGGTTGATCGGTCGCCCATCTCAATGATTCTCATCTGCCTGCCCGCCCCTGAACCCACAAGGAGAGAGGGCCTGGAGTGCGCGCTTTTCACCCTTCCCCCCTCGTGGGGGAAGGGCCGGGGATGAGGGGCAAAGGCGGGCGCACGACTCCTCAAACGGCCTCTCAAGAATCTCGCCTCCATCGTGCGATGCACCCCTCTTCGAGATTGTTTGTATTGTAACAACAACTCATTTATACTGGAACTGACAGCTCCTTATCTCTTGCTCCATCAACGTTTTATGGATGGATAGCGTGTTTTTGAGCCATTCCTGTTGAGGAGACAAATTGCAATGACAAGATTTCTGACAGTCTGTGCGACTCTCGTTCTCATGCTGGGTCTGGCCCTTCCCACCTTCGCCCAGGGGGGGACGCCCCCCGACTTCTTCCCTGGCGATCCGCGCCCCGATGCGCCTGAGTTAGCACTGCGTGGCGAGTACGGCGTTGGCGTGCGAACAGTCGAGTGGGTCAACCCCGGCCAGATAGACATTCTGAACTATGCCGAGGGCGCGGACATTCCCACCTACGACCGGCCCCTGACGGTCGAAATCTGGTACCCGGCGATCATCCCGGATGGGGTAGAAGCCTACACGGAATATGCGAGCATGTTGGGCCGGCCCATGATGGACCCCTCGCGCCCGCTGA
>JAGPFT010000275.1 GCA_018056405.1 Anaerolineae bacterium | reverse complement strand
AACAAGTTGTTAGGCATTCGCCAGAAGGCCCCCATCCCCTGGCCCCTTCCCCTAGCTTTGCTGGGGGAAGGGGAAAACCGTTTGCCAGATCGTCCCCCCTCCATCTCGGCTGGAGGGGGGATTGAGGGGGAGGTCCTCAGTGAGCATTCCTGAACTCTCCCTCGCAACAGGTTGTTCGTGGATCCAAAGGACGGCTGCCCGACGGCGGGGCGGCGGCCTCATGACTGGGCGCCCGGCGCTGGAAGCCCGCCCCGTGCGCTGAAATCGTCCCAGGCGCGCTCGACGAAGCTCGTGATCGCCCGCTCGAAGACTGCCGAGTCGAAGCGCAGGGCGTGGGCGCGGATGGCCGCCGGGTCATAGCGGCTGGCGTCGAAGCTGCGCAGGACGGCCATGAGCGACTCGACGGTCGGCTCGGTGAAAAACTCGCCGGTGCGCCCCGGAATGACGGTATCGAGCGCGCCGCCGCCCTTGAAGGCGATCACCGGGCGACCCGCTGCCTGCGCCTGCACGGGCACGATGCCGAAATCCTCCAGGCCGGGGAAGAGGAACGCTTTGCAGCGGGCGAACAGGTCGGGCAGGTCGTCGTCCGGCACGAAGCCGAGGAACTGCACGGTCGGCCCGGCCAGGCTCTCCAGGCGCGCGCGGTCGCGGCCCTTGCCGGCGACGAGCAGGGGCAGGCCGAGCCGGGTGCACGCCTGCACGGCCAGGTCAATGCGCTTGTAGGGCACAAGGCGCGACAGGACGAGGTAGTAGTCGTCCACCTGCTGGGCGGGCGTGAAGCGCTCGGCGGCCTCGACGGGCGGGTAGATAAGCGCGGACTCGCGGTGATAATAGCGGCGGATGCGCTCCTGAATCTCCGTGCTGATGGCGATCAGGTGAGTCACGCGCTGGGCGGCGGCGTAGTCCCAGCGGCGGTACAGCCGGGCGACCAGGCGCGCGGCCAGGCGCACCGGCCCGCCGAAATCCTCGCGAGCGAGATAATCGTCCAGGTTCCAGATGTAGCGCGTTGGGGCCAGACAGTAGCAGACGTGCAGCGTGTGCGGGCCGGTGCGCACGCCGTGACAGAAGCCGCTCTTGTTGCTGAGCACCACGTCGTAGTCTGAGAGATCGGTGCGCGCCCAGGCCAGCGGGTAGAGCGGCAAGTAGCGCTGGTGCGCCCGGTGAATGCCCGGCAGCCGATCCATCCAGGTCGAGCGAATGTCCCAGGTGCGATAGTGGGCGGGCATCAGCTCTGGCGCGTACATGCTCGTGTAGACGGGCGCGCCGGGGTAGAAGCGCACCAGGTGATCGAGCACGTCCTCCGCGCCGCCGATCTGGTTGAGCCAGTCGTGAACCAGGGCGAGCTTCATGGTGCGGGCTGCTCCCCGGCTTCTGCGACCGCGCTGAGCAGGGCGCGCAGCGGCGCGAAGGTCAGGCGGTGTGCGGCGCACGGCCCGAAGTAGCGCAGCGCGCCCTGGTGCAGCGGCGTGCCATAGCCCTTGTGCTCGCGGAAGCCGTACTGGGGGAAGACCTCATCCAGGCTGTCCATGAAATGGTCACGGGTCACTTTGGCGACGATGCTGGCCGCGGCAATGGACAGCGATTGCTGGTCACCCCTCACCAGCGCCAGGCAGGGCAGGGTGAATCCCGGCAACGCCCGCCCGTCTACGAGCAGGGCGTCCGGCGCGACGGCCAGGGCGTCGAGGGCGTGCTGCATGGCCTGCCGCGTGGCCGCGACGATACCCCGCGCGTCAATCTCGTCCTGGGTTGCGTGCCCCACACCGACGGCGACCGCCGTCTCGACGATGAGCGGCAGCAACGCCTCGCGCTCGGCGGGGGTGAGCTGCTTGGAGTCATTGACGCCGTGCAGGGCGTGGGCCAGGTCGAAGCGTTCCAGGGGCAGAATCACCGCGCCAGCGACGACGGGGCCGGCCCACGCGCCGCGCCCGGCCTCATCGAGGCCGGCGATGCGGACGAAGCCCTGACTTGCCAGGGCGTACTCGTGGCGCAGGTCAGCCGTCGCGGTCATGGGCGGGGCGGGTCGTAGAGGCCGCGCAGACCGTTGCGGCGAATCTTGAGCACTTCGACGGCCATATCCAGCGAATCGTGCAGGGGGTTGATGCGCGTATTCTCGCCATAGTACCAATGAATCGGCACCTCGACGATGCGGTACCCCCGGCGGCGGGCGGCGTAGAGGATTTCCACGTCGAAGCTCCAGCCGTTCATGGTTTGCAGGGGAAAGAGGGTCTCGGCGACCTCGGCGCGGAACATCTTGAAGCCGCACTGCGTGTCTTGCAGGCCGGGCACGGCGAGCACGCGGACCATGGTGTTGAAGACGCGGCCCATTACGTGGCGGTGCCAGGGTTCGTAGTAGCGCACCGCGCCGGGCGCTTCACGCGAAGCGATGGCGATGTCGTAGTCCGCCAACCGGGGCGGCAGGAACTTGTCTAGCTCAGTGATGGGCATGGACAGGTCGGCGTCGCAGATGAAACGGTACGCGCCGCGCGCCCCCAACATCCCCGTGTGCACGGCGGCCCCTTTGCCCTGTGTCCCCTCGAACAGCCCGCGCACGAAAGCAAACCGGGCGGTGAAGTCCTGGATGATGGCGCTGGTGCGGTCCCTGCTGTTGTTGTCCACTACCACAACCTCAACGCTATAGGACTTACTGCCCACGAAATCGGCAATGGCTTGCAGGCTGCCGGGCAGCCGGGCCTCCTCGTTATAGGCAGGGATAACGATGGACAGGTAGGGCGCTTCTGCGCGCTGCGAGTCGTCGGGCGGAGTCACCGTTGGCTTCACTTTCGCTGCGACGCCGGGGCCTGGTCGGGCATCGGCGTCAGGATGGATTCCAGGTACGCTAATGATACACGGCGCGAGCGCTGGATGCCCCGCCGTTTGCGCATCATGCGCGGGATGCCGATGAGTCCGGCGACCATGCCACGCAGCCGCGCGCGGGCCGCTGCCCCTCGCCAGGCGCGGAGCGCTTCCCAGGCCAGGCCAAGCTGGGCGCGCAGCACCTTCAGCCCGTGCTTGCGCCACAGTGCGCCCGGATAGTTCTTGACCAGCAGCCAGATCATGTTGCGCCCGTCGTGGTAACTGGCAGTGACTCCGCCACCCGTCGCGGCCAGGCGGTGGTAGACGACCGCCGCCGGCTGGTAGACGCAACGGTAGCCGGCAAGCTGGGCGCGCCAGGCCAGGTCCATATCTTCGCAGGAGAAGAAGAAATCGTCGTCGAGCAGGCCGATCTCGTCGAGCATGGCGCGCCGGTAGGCAGCGGAGCCGCCGCACGCGCTGAAGACGTACTCCTCCTGGTCGTACTGCCCCTCATCGCGCTCCCACACGCCGCGATTGAACAGCCGCCCGTCCACGCGGAAGAGATCGCCGGCGGTGTGGAAGTGATCGCGGCGGTCGAAGAGGAGCATCTTGGACGCCACCAGGCCCGCTTCGGGATGGCGGACGAAGGTGTCTACGATGGCTGAGACCCAGCCGGGGTCTACCTCGGTGTCGTTGTTGAGCAGAACGACGATCTCTCCCCGCGCAGCGGCCATGCCCGCGTTGCACGCGCCAGTGAAGCCGCGATTCTCCGGCAGCGCCAGCAACGTCACGTCGGGGTAGCGCTCGTTGAGCAGGTCGCGCGAGCCGTCCGAAGAAGCATTGTCGGCCACCAGGATTTCAAGTGGCGCGTAGTCCTGGCGGCGCAGCGAGTCCAGGCAGCCGGGCAGAAAGTGCGCGCCATTCCAGTTGGGGATGACGACCGAGACCAGCGGTTGGGGGGTGGGTTCTGGCATGACGGTTGCTCAGCGCGCGCGCAGCCCTTCCGCCTCCAGAAAGGCGGCCAGCGCTTCCTGCCAGGGTCGCAGCCTGATTCCCAGGTGGGCAGCGGCGGCATTGCGCAGGAGGGCGTACTGGGGCGGGCGCGATGACCGCCCGAACTCAGCCAGGGCCATCGGCTCGATGGGCACCGCGCCGAATCCAGCCTGGTCGAGCGCTTCGCGGGCGAACTGCCAGCGCGAGGCGTAGCCCTCGTTGACCAGGTGGTAGATGCCGAAGCTGCCGCTGACGACCAGTTGGGCGATGGCGGCGGCCAGATCGCTGGCGTAGGTGGGCGAGCTGACCTCGTTGACGACCACGCGCAGGGGCTGGCCTTCGCGCGCGCGTTGCAGCACGGTATGGATGAAGTTGTGCCCGCCATGCGCGAACAGCCACGACGTGCGGATGATGAAGTGCCTGCTCACCAGGTCGCGGACGGCCTGCTCGCCGACCCATTTGCTGTAGCCGTAGGGGTTGGCAGGGCGGGGCGGATCGTACTCAAGGCTGGGGCGGTACTCTCGACCGTCGAAGACCTCGTTGGTGCTGATGTAGGCGAGCGCCGCGCCATGCTGGAGGCACGCCTGGGCGACAATCTGCGTGCCATAGCCATTGACGCGCAGAGCCTCGTCGGGATGCTCGGCGCAGAAGTCCACTGCCGTCAGCGCGGCGCAATGGATGACCAGCTCTGGGGAGGTAGCAGCCAGCGCATCACCAACCCCCGCCCGGTCGGTGATGTCCACTGTGTCTATGTCAATGCCGGTCACGGTGTGCTGCTGCGATGCCAGCACGCGCGCCAACTCGCTGCCGAGCCGCCCGCCAGCGCCGGTGATGAGAATACGCATAGGGTGTTCTCGCGGTTATGTAAGGGCAGCGCGCCCGCGCCGCAGCCCGTCCCGACCAGCTAATTCTGCCGGGCGGGGCGGATTATACCGGATCGTTAGTAGAATGACAGCCGGTGCCAAGAGGGGGGGTGCATTCGCTTTTTGGGCAGTGATCTTGAGCCGCTGAGATGATGAGGGCGCGGAGGGGAAAGTCGGAAAAGCTCTGAGGCTTTCTCTGCGACCACTGCGCGCTCTGTGATGGACCGGTTGAGAAGCCCGCGGCGCGGGTTTACCTCACCCCTCAATCCCCTCTCCACACG
>JAGPFT010000274.1 GCA_018056405.1 Anaerolineae bacterium | reverse complement strand
ACCGCCCATGTGCCGACCGCGCGCACGATCTCCGTCCCTTCGGCCTCGACGCGCTGACCATCGCCCAACGACGGGGCCAGGTCGAAGACTTCCAGCCGCCGCAGGACAATCGTCTTCTTGGCCGGGTTGCGAATCTCCACCCAGGTCCCGCCGGGCATCCCGCCCAGGCCGCTGACCAGGTAGGCCGCGTCGGGGGCGGGCTGGGCTTTGATCCAGCTTGCCTCGATCAGGCTGTGCGGCGCGCCGTTCACGGCGACTTCGATGGCGCCGGTCTTGCTATAGACATCGCTGACCACCCGCAACGAGTCGTTGCCCGTGACGTAGAGGTACAGTCGGGCGTCTTTCTCTTGGGTGGTCAGCGTGTCGCCTTCCACCGTCCACGCGCCGGAGAGCAGAACGCGGCCATCGGTCGGGGCCAGGTCATAGACGGTCGGGCCGAGGTCGGGCGTGAGGTCGTAAACCTGGTAGGCGTCAATGGCCACATATTTAGAGTAGACGACGATCTCGGCGGTATGCAGCTCCTCGTTCAGGTCTACGACCGTGAAGGGCACGATGCCAGGCGTGGTGCTGTGCATCGAATACGAGCCGTAGAGCGTGCCGTCAACAAGGATGTCCGCCTTGCCGCCGTCGGCTGTCTGGTTGAAGTAAACGGTGAAGGCATTGCCGTAGAAGAACACCAACGCCCGGTCGCCCTTGCCGCTCGCGCGCGAGACGGTGCTCGTCGCCCACGACGCGCCCACATAGCTGATCGCGCCGCCGCTCAGCGCTGGCGGATCATTGTTCTCGTAGTAGCCTGCCTCCAGGTAGTTGGCGCCGGCCACATCGCCTGTGCGGACGAGGATGGCGTCGAGATCGAACGGGGCGTACTGGTTCTTGTTCTTGCCCGTAACCTGCGGCTTCAGGGCGATGACATGGCTGGCCGCCGAGTCCAGCCCGCCGATGATGTACGACTGCTGGAAAGCTCCCTCAGCGGGCGAGGCTGCGTAGCTGTCGAACGACGAGTGGTAGCGCCCGTCCACATAGACATCTACCATGCCGTACTTCTTGTACTGGCGGTGGTAGACGACGACCGAGGTCGCGCCGGTCACTTCGAAGACCGCTTCGACGACGGGCGCTGCCTGGTACGTCTTCCAGCTCATGCCCTCCGAACCGTGATAGCTGGTGCCGGAGGCGCGGGCATCGCTCGTCTCAGTCCACTGCCCGGAGAACTGGAGGGCCGGGTTGCCGCCGACCAGCGCGTTGTTCTCGTAGTAACCGGCGCTGAGCACGGGCTTGTTGTAGAGCACCACCTTGTCCAGGGCGATGGTCGTTGCGAAGCCCTTCTCGTCGCGGATGCGCACTTCGAGCGTGTGGAACGCGCCAGCGTCCAGGCCGGTGACGGTGTAAGGTATGCTGCGGTAGGACGGGCCTTTCAGGTAGAGCGAGCCGTAGAATGTCCCGTCCACATAGATGTCTGCCGCCCCATAGGTGGACTTGGCAATACCGTACAGCACCACCGTGTCCGCGCCGACGAAGGACAGGTAGGCCCGCGCCTGCTCGTGCTTGGACTCGATGTAGCGACCACCGGACGGGCCGGGATTCTTAGTGGATTTGAGCGTCCAGTTTTGCTCGTAGACGAAGGCGGAGTGAGTCGGCTTACCGTCCGGGCCGTACTCGTATTCCTCATACTCGCCCGGCCCGACCGGGGCTGTGTAATAGACCGTGTAGCCATAGACCTCGTTGTACTTCGGCTTGGCAGGGTTGGCGTTCAGGTGCCGCACCTGCATGACATGGGGCAGTTGCGGGTTGAGGCCCACTACAGCAATCGGCACGCCCTTCGCAGCGCTGTCCTTGAGGTCTACCGTGCGCTCCAACCGCCCGTCCACGTAGATTTCCAGCGGGCCGTTGGCGCTGCTCGTCTTGACATTGACCGCCGCGCCCGATCCCTTGAAGAACAGGGTGAGCAGCGCACCCTCCTCATTGGAGCGCAAGTAGGAGGTCTTCGTCTCCCAACCGGTCGCCTCTTGTGCGCCGTTGAAGGGCACTTCCAGCGCAGCGCCCGGCTCGTCCAGGCGGTACAGAGATGGATCGCTGAGCAGGTTGAGGAAACGGAAAGCGTCCAGGTCGAAATAGGGCGCGCCAGGGTTGACGCGCACCTCGACGGTGTGCACCTCGTTGGGGTCCAGGCCGCTGATGTAGAAGGGGACGACGCGCGCAATCTTGGCGTCGTTGGACATAGTGCCGCGCCGCGCCCCGTCTACGTAGACATCCGCCGTGCCGCCGCCAGGGAACACGCCGCGATAGAGGGCCACCGTGTCGGCGTGCGTGAAATGCGCGTACACCCGGTCATAGGCGCGAGCGGCGCGGCGTCCGCTGCCGTCCGGCGTGCCGGGGCGTTCCGGCGCGGGCAGCGGGATGGTGCTCCACAACCCTACATAGGTGATCTTCGGCTCGCCCTCTTCCCAGAAGCCCAGCCTGGCCGGGCTGATGTCGCCGCCCGGCCCGGCGTCAATGACGCCCTCCGGCCCAACCGTAGATAGGGCGAAAGCGTCCACGTCCACGACGCCCGCCGAGGCGATCACGCTGAGGGTATGGTTGTCGGGCGTCAGGTTGGCAATCTTGTGCTCGGCGCGCTTCTGCCCTCCGTTGGTATAGGTGATGATCGAGTGCAGGCTGCCGTCCAGGTAAACATTGGCCGTGCCCGTCGTCTCCTTGCTGTAGAGCACGGTGACCTCGCTGCCTGTGAAGCTGAAGCAGGCCGCGCTGCCTGCGCCGTCCGCGATCATGGTCAGGGCACCGGCTCCGCCCGGCGAATAGCCGTCGTCGGTCACGGAGGCCGTCCAGCCGCCGGGTGCGCCGTTGGCATCATAGAGGGCCACATAGCCGGCGTCGTCGCTCTGGAAGAGGTCAGATAGGAGATCGCCGCTCGCCACTGCCGGCGTGATCACCCACACATTGACCGGCTCTGGCGAGAAGTAAACCTGCTGATCCCAGCGGTCGAGAATGGCGATCTCAACGGCGTTGGTCGCTGCGGGGGTGCCGGGCAGCCGCACATTGTACGCTTCGGTCAGGCTATCCCACGCCCCGTCGCTCGGCTCGGCGGCGATCCATTCGCTGTTGTTCACCCGCCCCCACACATACTGCGGGCGGTTAATGGCCACCGGGGTGAAACTTGGCCCGGAGACCCACGCCTGCTCACCGCGATCCCACACGTAGGTTGACCACTGCAACTCGCTGTCGCCGCTGCCAAACGTCAGCGGGATAGCCGGAACCGTGTCAATGGGCACATCGGCCAGGTGCAGCACGGGGCACACAGGCGCGCTGGCAAAGCCGTCGAATGTGTCCACCAACGTCTCAAAGACATCATAGACGCCGGACTGATCGGCATCGCGCCAGCCCACCTGCTGCCGCGCCGGTTCAGAGAGGGCGTGCGCGGCGTAGGCACTGACCATCGCCGTGCCGGAGCGCATCAGCGAGGGCGCGGGCGCGCCATTGTTCTGCTCGCAGTTGGTGTGGGCCACACGCAGATAGCCGTAGACCTCTTCCTGGCGGCAGCCGCCCGTAGCGGGGTCATACGATTCGTCGCCGGCCCCGAACACATGGCCCACCATCTTGGCGATGAGAATTTCGAGATTGTCGGTGCCCAGCGTGCCGCCATCCGCTGTGACGACTGCCCAGGGGCCGTTGAGCGCTGCGCCGCCCGGCTGCCCGTCGCCGTCAAACAGACCATCGGCGTCGGCGCTGCTGTCCACCACGTACAGCACGAAGCCCCAGTCCGCCCCGCCGCTGACGCGGGTGTTGTGGGCCAGTTGGCGGGTGGCGCTGACATCGGCTGGCAGGCCGGTGAAGGCGCTGGCAACCTGGTGAATCCAGCCGGTGTCTGGCTCTGAGGCGCTGGCAACGCTGCCCTGAACCGGCTCAATGCCCACCTGAATCTTGGGGCGGTCGCCAGCCGGGCCATCGAAGGGCGAGACGTAGCTGACGTTCCAGGTCAGGTGAGCACTGGGACGCGGATCGCCGCCAGGCGTTGCGGGCATAGCAGCCACCGTAGTCCACCACTCAAGCGCCTGGGAGACTTCTTTCTTAACCTGATCCACTTCGCTGGCAGACCAGTTTTCAGGGCCAGCAGCGCTCTCGACAAAGAGCACCTTCACGGCCACATCACCGGCCAGGAAGGCGCTCGTCTGTTCGGGCGTGGGCGCGAAGGCGACAGCCGCACGTGCCGCGGGTGCCTGCATCTCGCTCGCCTGAGCAGGTAACACGTCCGGTACCGGTGCGCTCGCGCGCGCGGCTGCCAGGCCCACCCCGGCAGCGGCGGCGTTTGCGCGCCCGGCCCAACCAGGCAGCAGAGTCGTGACCAGGATGGTGAGCAGCACCATCCCGGTGACCAGGCTGCGGACTGTCCTCTTGAGATAAAAACCGCTCATCGGAAAGCCTCCACCATACCACGGCGTTTGGAGCGTGAGGCTGATCTGGGTAGCGTGTCCGGTAAAGGCCGGCCCTATCCCCTTGCTGATCCCCATGTGCTCATGCCCTATCATTAAGATAAACGAGAAATTAAAATGATTCAGCAATTGATTGTTATGTTTTCGTGAATTTTCCGTGAATCCAGGACTAATTTCCTATTTGTGCGGAGCGCGGAGGAGCCTGGCAATCCTTGGGAAAGCGTTAATAGACCTCACCCCCGCTCGGCCCACTGACGCGCGCCTCGCCGCCCCCTCTACAACGTGGAGAGGGGGCTGGCCGAGTACAACGAGGCCAGGGGGTGAGGTCAAACCAGGGAGCGCACAGAGCAGCGCCTATCCCCCGCAAGGCTTTGCACGCCCCTTGATGGGGGTGCATTCGCTTTTTGGGGCAGTGATCTTGAGCCGCTGAGATGACGAGGGCGCGGAGGGGAAAGTCGGAAAAGCTCTGAGGCTTTCTCTGCGACCACTGCGCGCTCTGTGATGGACCGGTTGAG
>JAGPFT010000272.1 GCA_018056405.1 Anaerolineae bacterium | reverse complement strand
GCGATTCGCTGACAACCTTTGCATGCACCCCTGGCGACAGGCTGTTCGTGCACCCAGTACTTTTCATTCCGGGGACGTGGGTTAGTTGGGAGGCGAAGCAACATCTATAATCTGCTCTGCATCCTATGATCATGCCGTATCCATCTCGTTTGCGGGGCTGGCAAGGCCGAGCACAAGGGGGTGCGTGCAAAACCTGTCAGGCACCAGGGTCGCGCTCCTTAGCCTCACCCCTGCTCGGTGCTGGCGCGCCTCGCCGCCCCCTCTCCACGTCGTGGAGAGGGGGCAAGCCAAGCGCAGCAAGGCTGGGGGTGAGGCTACTGTCAGCATCACACGTATCACTGACAACCTTTGCACACACCCGCACAAGGAAGGAACCCAGATGACAGATCATACCCTACGCGACCCATTCGGGGCACGAGCGTCTTTGCGGACAGACGAAGGGAGCGTGACCTACTACCGACTGGCAGCCCTACAGGAGCAGGGAATCGGCGCAGTGGAACGCCTGCCCTTTTCGATCAAGGTGCTGCTGGAGTCTGCCCTGCGCAGCAACAACGGCTTTGAGGTCACTGACGACGACGTGGTGAGACTCGCCCGTTGGTCGCCGGCGGCGCAGGATGCCCAGGAGATTCCCTTCAAGCCAGCGCGCGTGGTGCTGCAGGACTTCACTGGCGTGCCATCCCTGGTTGATCTGGCCGCACTGCGCTCGGCGATGCAGCGCATGGGCGGCGATCCGGCGCGCATCAACCCGGCGATCCCCGTTGACCTGGTGATTGACCACTCGGTGCAGGTAGATGCTTTTGGCTCGCCGGACGCGCTGCGCATCAACACGCAGTTCGAGTTCGAGCGCAACCGCGAGCGCTATGAATTCATCCGCTGGGGCCAGGAGGTGTTCTCGAACTTCCGGGCCGTGCCGCCGGCTACAGGCATCGTGCACCAGGTGAACCTGGAATACCTGGCGAAAGCCGTGCTCACCCAGCAGATCGGCAGTGAAATCGTCGCTTTCCCTGACAGTCTGGTGGGCACCGACTCACACACGACAATGATCAATGGCCTGGGCGTCGTGGGGTGGGGCGTTGGCGGCATTGAGGCCGAGGCGGTCATGCTCGGCCAGCCGATCACTATGCTCATGCCCGAAGTCGTCGGCTTCAGGCTGGTCGGCCAACTGCCCGAAGGGGCCACCGCTACTGACCTGGTGTTGGTCGTCACACAAATGCTGCGCAAGAAGGGCGTTGTCGGCAAGTTCGTCGAGTTCTTCGGCCCCGGCCTCAGCCATCTGAGCCTGCCCGACCGCGCAACCCTGGCGAATATGGCCCCTGAATACGGCGCAACAATGGGCTTCTTCCCGGTTGATGCCGAGACGCTGCGCTATCTGGCCTATAGCGGACGCCCGCCGCAACTGGTGCGCCTGGTGGAACAGTACACGCGCGCCCAGGGCATGTTCCGCAGCGACGACATGCCCGATCCAGTCTTCTCCGACACGCTGGAACTAGACCTCGGCAGCGTCGAGCCAAGCCTCGCCGGGCCGAAGCGCCCTCAGGATCGCGTGCCGCTGTCTGAGATGCAGGCCAGGTTCCGGCAGGCACTCGTCGCGCCGACCGCCGCGCGCGGCTTCGCGTTGCCGCCGGAGGCCCTGGGTCGCCGCGCGCGAATCGAGATCGGGCGCGACGATCACCAGACGGTGGTTGAAGCGGGGCACGGGCTGGTAGTGATCGCTGCCATCACAAGCTGCACAAATACGTCGAATCCCTCAGTCATGGTCGCCGCCGGGCTGCTCGCCCAGAAGGCCGTCGAGCGCGGGCTGAAGGCCGCTCCCTACGTCAAGACCAGCCTGGCCCCTGGCTCGAAGGTGGTGACCGCCTATCTCGAAGAAGCAGGATTGCTGCCCTATCTGGAGCAGCTAGGTTTTTACGTGGTCGGCTACGGCTGCACCACCTGCATCGGCAACAGCGGCCCGCTGGCAGCGTCAGTCGCCGAGGCCGTGAAGGAGGCCGACCTCGTGGCAGCGGCGGTGCTCAGCGGGAATCGCAACTTCGAGGGGCGCATCAACCCGCATGTGCGCGCCAACTATCTGGCTTCGCCCCCGCTGGTAGTGGCTTATGCCCTGGCTGGCACGGTAGATATAGACCTGCGCACCGATCCGCTCGGCACCGATCCGCAGGGCAAGCCAGTCTACCTGCGCGACATCTGGCCGACGCAGCGCGAAATCCAGCGGACCATCGCCGCGGCGCTCAAGCCGGAGATGTTCGCCGAGCAGTACGGCAACGTCTATGACGGCAATGAGACCTGGAACGCCATCCCGGTAGCAGCCAGCCCGGTCTACCAGTGGAACCCGGACTCGACGTACATCCAGGAGCCACCTTTCTTCGTAGACTTAACGCCGCAGCCGGCTCCCATCGCCAACATCCGGGGGGCGCGGGTGCTGGCCCTGCTGGGCGACTCGGTGACGACCGACCACATCTCGCCAGCCGGCTCGATTGCCCCAGACAGCCCTGCCGGGCGGTACCTGCTCGCGCACGGTGTCGCCGTCAAGGATTTCAACTCTTACGGCTCGCGGCGCGGCAACGACCGGGTGATGGTACGCGGCACCTTCGCCAACATCCGCCTGAAGAACCTGCTGGTGCCAGGCACGGAAGGCGGCGTGACGGTGCACATCCCCAGCGGCGAGCTGATGGCTATCTTCGACGCCGCTGAGCGGTACTGCGCCGAGCAGACCCCGCTCATCGTCATCGCGGGGAAGGAGTACGGCACAGGAAGCTCGCGCGACTGGGCGGCTAAGGGGACGTTGCTGCTGGGTGTGCGCGCCGTCCTGGCTGAGAGCTTCGAGCGCATCCATCGCAGCAACCTGATCGGCATGGGCGTGCTACCGCTCCAGTTCCAGGAAGGCGAGAGTGCCGCCGTCCTGGGGCTGACAGGTTACGAGCAATTCGATATGGAGGGTCTGGCGGACACCCTTGTGCCGGGCGCAGCGTTGACGGTGCGGGCCACCAACAGCGACGGCACCCGCAAGTCCTTCACCGTCATCTGCCGCCTGGATACGCCCGTTGAGGTCAAGTACTACCGCAACGGCGGCATTCTCCACGCTGTGCTGCGCGACCTGCTGCATCAGAGCGCCTGACAGGGCGCGCCTGCGGAGTCTCTTTGTGCTGGGCTGGCGGCTCTCGATAACGAGCCGCCAGTTCTTTGTAACGCTTGATTGGCAAAATCTGTGCACAGAACTGGTCTTGTAGGGGCGGGTTTCAAAACCCGCCCCTACAAGTCGCGCCGCAGTTACCGAACGGCCCCGAAGATGAGATACGCCCTCGGCTGCGTTGCCGGAGATGCGCAAATGCAGCGGACTAGAGTAAGATAAAGGAGGGTTGTCCCGGCAACCGGGCACAACTTCTCGTCCACCAGAGGAGCGCGATATGCCACGAGTGACTGTTGTTGGAAGCGCCAATGTTGATTTTGTCGTGCAGACCCCGCATATCCCCCGCCCCGGCGAAACCGTCCTCGGCCATCACTTCGTCATGGCGATGGGCGGCAAGGGGGCGAATCAGGCGGTCGGGGCGGCCCGGCTGGGCGCGGATGTGGTCTTTGTCGCCAGGGTCGGGCGTGACATCTTCGGCGACCAGTGTGTTGAGGCATATCATACTGAAGGTATTAATACTGAGTATATTACCCGCGACGATCAAGAGGCGACGGGTGTTGCGCTGATTGCGGTCGCGGCAGATGGTGAGAACAGCATCACGGTGGCTTCTGGGGCGAACATGCGCCTCCTGCCGGAGCACATCGCGGCGGCGAGGGAAGCGATAGCCCGCGCTGATGTGCTCGTCATGCAGCTTGAGGTTCCGGTCGAGACGGTGCTCGCCGCCGCGCGTATTGCGCGCGAGCACAGCGTGCACGTGGTGCTCAATCCTGCTCCGGCGCGCCCCCTTCCCGACGACCTGCTCAGGCTGGTGGACGTGCTGACGCCCAATCGCATCGAGCTGGCTCAGCTTGCCGGACTTAGCGAGAGCCAGGTGAGGCAGATGTCGGAAGAACAGCTTGGCCAGGTGCTCTTAGGGCTGGGTGTGAAGCGAGGGGTCATCACGCTCGGCGCGCAGGGCGCGTTGGTCGCCGACTCCGCCGGCGTCGTGCACGTGCCCGCCTTCCCGATCACGCCGCTGGACACCACGGCAGCGGGAGACGCCTTCAACGCAGGGCTGGCTGTGGCCCTGGGGCGGGGTGGGGGGCTTGAGGGGGCAGCCCGCTTCGCCAGCGCCTGTGGTGCCCTGGCCGCGACGAAGATGGGGGCGCAGCCGTCGTTGCCGACAGAAGGGGCCGTGGAGGCTTTTCTCGCCGAGCGGTGATACCTCCCGTCATGGCTGCTGGAGGAGACAGGCCGGCGAGCTTGGCAGCCCAGGCAAGGGGGAGAAAAAGCCCATGACAACGAAAGTGCTCATCGTTGACGATGAACTGGCCATCCGGGACGCGCTGGGGCGCAAGCTGCGGCGCGAAGGATTCGACGTGGTGCTGGCTGGCGATGGCCTGGAGGGGTTGCGCGTATTTCACACCGAGCGCCCCGACCTGGTTGTGCTCGACATTGTGATGCCCGAAATGAGCGGCCTGACTGTCTGTGCGCGCATCCGCGAAGTGGCCGAGACGCCGGTGATGATGTTGTCTGCTCAGGCGGTGACGGAAGAAGACATTATCGAGGGCCTGAACGCCGGCGCTGACGAGTACCTGGTCAAGCCCGTCCGCCTCAACGAGTTCGTCGCGCGCATTAAGGCGCTGCTCCGCCGTGCAGAGATGGCCTTGCCGGGCATGGAGGCCGGCTACAACGACGGCTACCTCAACGTAGACTTGCAGCGCCGTCATGTCCATGTGGACGGGCAGAAGGTTCACCTGACGCCCACCGAGTTCAAGCTGCTGGTCGTTCTGCTGGAGAACGCCGGGCGCGTCGTGTCGCAGCGCGATCTGTTGGAGCAGGTGT
>JAGPFT010000273.1 GCA_018056405.1 Anaerolineae bacterium | reverse complement strand
CGGTGGCGATGGGGCGCTTGCTGCTGATCGTCGGCGCGCTGGTGGTGCTGGGCGCGGCGCTGGCCGGGCAGAGAGACCATTTGAGAAGTGGTTCCCCCCCACCTCAAACCCCTCCCCCACAAGGAGGGAGGGGCTTAGCGCGTGCGTTTTCCTCCCTTCCCCCCTCGTGGGGGAAGGGCCGGGGATGGGGGGCAAAGGCAGGAGACTGTTTCCGCTTTGGCCCGGCAGGGCCGGCCCTGATGATGCTGATCGCTCCCGGTG
Organism: Anaerolineae bacterium; assembly: GCA_018056405.1. GTDB lineage: Bacteria > Chloroflexota > Anaerolineae > Aggregatilineales > Aggregatilineaceae > UBA2029. The sequence continues at coordinate 4,690 of JAGPFT010000273.1, read as the reverse complement.
TGGCGCTGGCGCTGGCTTTCCTCACCAACCGCTTCGGCACGGGCAACGCCACGCCCAAGAACCTGATCATCCTGGTGCCGTTCATGGCGCTGATCGCCGCGCTGGGATTGCAGCGGTTGCCCTGGCAGGCGCGGCTGGCGGCGATTCTGCTGCTGACCTATCCTGCTCTGACCGAGTTTCGCACCTACCGCGCCAACGCCCCCTACCGCGAGCTGGTCGCCTTCATGACGCCCGCCTACCAGCCCGGCGACCGGGTGATCGCCCACGTCAACGACTACGCAGCCAGCACCCAGGTGCTCGCCTATTACCTGCAAGACCGGCTGCCCGGCGGCCTCGAAAAGACGAGTATGTTTCACGTCGGCGGCAGCAGCCACCGCTTCCCTTATGATCCCATCGCCAACCAGGTGCAGAATAACGACCCGGCGACGCTGGCCCGCTTCGCGCAGTTCCTCGACGGGGCGGAGCGCGCCTGGCTGATTACGTACAGCCGGACGGACCTGCTCGATCCGTTCCTGGGCGTGCTGGGCCGTGACTTCGGCGACGCACGCAAGGCCGTGCTGCGCGACGACACCAATGTGTACGAGATCGTGGAATATCGCCACGTCCCCGCCGGCCTGGGCGACCTGGCCCGCTTCGGCCAGGCGATCTACCTGCAAGGGTGGGACTTGCCGGACGGCGTGAGCGTCCGCGCCTGCCAGGACGTGCCCTTCGAAAGCTGGTGGTACGCGGCTGCCGCGCCGGACGCCGACCTGGGCATCGGCCTGGTGCTGGCCGACGCTCAGGGGCAGGGCGTCGCCCGCGCCGACGCCGCGCCGAGCGGCAGCTTAACCGTTGACTGGCGTGCGGACTCGCACCACCTTGATCAGCGGACGCTGCACATCCCGTGCGACCTGCCGCCGGGCGAGTACCCGCTACTGATCGGCGTGCACACGCTGGTCAGCGCCGAGTCGCTGCCCGCCTTCGCGCCAGACGGCGCGCCGCTCCCCTCGCCGCTGGTTTACCTGACGACGCTGGGGGTGAGCAGCCCCTGATCGCCTGCGTTCACGCCACCCACTCGACGCGGCCCGTCGCGCCGGTCTCATAGCCGCCCAGCGCGGCGATGGCCGCGCGCGCCTCGTCCGTCGCCAGCCACGCCGCCAACTGCTGCACGGGCGCGGACTCCCACACCTCAGCAGGGATGGCCAGGTCGTAGCGCTCGGTGGTCAGCCCGACGAAGCCCAGGCTGTAGCTCAGCGCCGCCGTCTCGACGCCCAAGCCGGCGTCCGCGCGCCCCTCGGCCACCGCGCGGGCGACTTCCTCGTGCGTGGCGACGCGATCCTCATAGCCCTCGATGCGCGCCGGGTCAATGCCGAGCCGCGCCAACTGCGCGTCCAGCCAGACGCGCGTCCCCGCTCCCGCCTGGCGATTGAGGAAGCGCAGGCCGGGCCGGGCCAGGTCATGCAGGGCGGCCAGGCCGTGCGGATTGCCCGGCGGCACGATCAGCCCCAGGCGGCGGTGAGCCAGGGTCAGCAAGGCGACGCGGCGGCCCGGCAGCAGCCGTCGCACGAAGGGGCGGTTGTAGGTGTCGGTCTCGGCGTCCCACAGGTGGCACCCCGCCAGATCGGCCTTGCCCTCGGCCAGGGCGATCAGTCCGCCCAGGCTGCCGGTGAAGGCGATTTCCAGCGCGCAGCCGGGGACCAGCGTGCCAAAGCGGGCGGCGATGGCCGACACTGCCGGGTCGTGGCTTCCGGCAAAGCGCAGGACAGTCGGCGGTGGCGCGGGGACGGCATCGCTCATGCCCCGCCAGCGGTCGAGCGCCTGGCGGACGGCCCCCTCGATCTCGCCGGGGGCGTACCCTTCGGCCAGCGCGCTCAGCAGAAAGGACTCCGCCCGGTGCACCAGCGCCGCCTGGCGCAGCGGTGACGACGGGGCGGGCGGGGCTGGCGCGGCTACGCGCGTGCCCTGGCCGGGACGGCTGATGACCAGGCCCCCCGCTGCCAGTTCCTGGTAGGCGCGCTGAACCGTCCCCGGCGCGCAGCGCCACTGGGCGGACATCTCACGCACGGGGGGCAGTTCGTCGCCGGGCCGCAGCGCCCCGCTGAGAATCGCCTCGCGGATCGACTCGGCGATCTCCTGGAAGAGCGGCGTTGTGGTCATGCCATGTCTCCCCCCTGGTAGGCCGACAGGCCTTTGATTTCTGTGTCATTTGTAACGCATCAATTGACACAACGGCGCGGAGCGCGTATACTCCGCGCCGGTTGATTTCTCTGCACGGCAGTGCAGACTTGTAGCAGGAGCCACATCATGGCAAAACGTCGAATTCTTATTCTCTTCCTGATCTTCACCCTGGTGGGCCTGACCACGCTGTTGGCCGCCTGCGGCGATGACGAAGACAAAGAAAAAACCGCGCCCACGCCCACCGAAGAAGTGGCCACACCCCTTCCTACCGCCGAACCCACCACAGAACCCACCACGGAACCCACCGCATCCGCGCGCCTGATCCTGGCGACGACGACCAGCACCGAGGACTCCGGCTTGCTGGAGTATATCCTGCCGGACTTCGAGGCGAAATACAACGCGGACGTGGACGTGATCGCGGTGGGCACCGGCCAGGCGCTCGAACTGGGCCAGAATGGGGATGCGGATGTGGTGCTGGTGCACGCCCGCGACCGCGAAGACCAGTTCGTCGCCGATGGCTACGGCACGGCCCGCTATGACGTGATGTACAACGACTTCATCCTGGTCGGCCCTGCCGCCGATCCCGCCGGGATCAAGGGCATGACCGACGCTGCCGCCGCCTTCGCCAAGATTGCCGAGACAGGCAGTAGCTTCGTCTCGCGCGGCGACGACAGCGGCACGCATAGCAAGGAAAAGGCGATCTGGGCGGCTGCCGGCATCACGCCCGAAGGCGACTGGTACGTCTCCGCCGGGCAGGGCATGGGCGAAGTGCTGACCATGAGCGACGAGATGGGCGCTTACACGCTCAGTGACCGCGCCACCTACGTCGCGCGCCAGGCGACCGGCCTGACCCTGGAGATCCTCGTCGAAGGCGACCCGATCCTGTTCAACCCCTACGGCGTGATCCCGGTCAACCCGGAGAAGCACCCGAACATCAACGCTGAGCTGGGCCAGGCGTTCGCCGACTGGATCACCTCGCTGGAGACGCAGGAATTGATCGCCAGTTTCAAGGTCAACGGCCAGGCATTGTTCACGCCGGACTCCGAGGCGTGGCGCGCCGCGCATGGCGGCGAGTGATAGGGAGCCAGCTCTCGTAGGGGCATTGATGCAGGTTAACGAATTAGCGCGGATACCACGCGCGGCATGTAGGGGCGGGTTTGCAAACCCGCCCCTACAAGCGACTACCGATCGTGATCGTCAAAGCGCATCAGGGACGCCTTGATCGGCGAGGGGTCCGTAGGGGCGTATTGCAATATGCCCCTACGGGCGTGGGTGCTCCCAAGCGAGACTTCCGAAGTCTCCACAGACTTCGGAAGTCTGATCGGTGCCCGCGCGCGCTGCGCCCCTAAGAGTTTTGGCTGAGCGCTGACGGTTGACGGCTGAACGCTGAAGGAGCCGCACCATTCAAACGATACTCGATGCGCTGCGCGAGGCGCTACGCCTGATCTTCGCCCTCGACCCGGCGGTCTTTGAAGTGATGTGGCGCTCGCTGCAGGTGACGGCCAGCGCCCTGGTCATCAGTGCTGCGATTGGCGTGCCGGTGGGGACGTGGCTGGCGCTGACTCGCTTTCGTGGCCAGCGCCTGTTCAACGCGCTGATTTACACCGGCATGGGTCTGCCGCCGGTTGTTGTCGGGCTGGTGGTGTACCTCTTCCTGTCCAATAGCGGGCCGTTCGGCGACCTGAGCTGGCTGTTCACGATCAAGGCGATGGTCGTCGCCCAGGTGATCATTGCCACGCCGCTGGTTGTCGGCGTGACCATGAGCAGCGTGCGGGCAGTAGACCCGGCGCTGCAGGTGCAGCTTCGCGCGTTGGGCGCGACGCGCGGGCAGGCGACGACGGCGACGCTGGTCGAGGCGCGCTTCGGGGTGATTGTCGGGCTAGTGGCCGGCTTCGGCTCAATCATCTCCGAAGTCGGCGCGGTGATGCTGGTCGGCGGCAACATTGACGGGCGCACCCGCGTGCTGACCACCGCCGTCGTGCTGGAAACGCGGCGCGGCAACTTTGACGTGGCGCTGGCCCTGGGTATCATCCTGCTGGCGCTGTCGTTCGTTGCCAATCTGATCATGGTTCTGGGGCAGGGGAAGCTGGCCGAGTCATCATGAGCACCCCTCTCTACACGCTGCGCGATGTGCGCCAGGTCTATGGGACGCGCACCGTGCTGGACATCCCCGCGCTGACGGTACAGCGGGGCGAGGTGCTGGCCGTGGTAGGGCCGAGCGGGGCGGGCAAAAGCACGTTGCTGCGCCTGATGGCCTTGCTGGAGACGCCCACGCAGGGCGAGATGCTGCTCCACCTGGACGGGGAGCGCGTCTCGGCGGCGACGGCCTCCATTGCTCAGCGCCGCCTCCTGGCGATGGTCTTTCAGCGGCCGGCGCTGCTCAGCCGCAACGTGCGGGCTAATGTCGCCTATGGGCTGCGCCTGCGTGGGGAGCGAAACGGCCAGAAGCGCGTAGACGCCGCGTTGGAGCGCGTCTCGCTGACGCACCTGGCGCACGCTCACCCGCGCACGCTCTCCGGCGGGGAGATGCAGC
>JAGPFT010000271.1 GCA_018056405.1 Anaerolineae bacterium | reverse complement strand
TCTCCATGCTGGAGAGGGGGCAAGCTGAGCGCAGCGAGGCTGGGGGTGAGGTAAGCCGGGGCGCAGCAGAGCAGCGCCCCTGCGTGCCGTGCGCGGTATCCGTGATAGTTCGCCAATCCGCACAAGGCTTCGGAAGTCTGAGAGTGGGCGATGCCCTCCGACCTGCACATCCTCTACCTGGAGCCGGACGACGACTCGGTCACCATCCGCGACCGGCTGACCTTCGTCCGCGCCCGCCGGGTGCTGCTCGTCTGGCCCGCCTCCGGCACCATCCTGCCGCGCAAGCTGGATTTGCTGCTCGTGCTGCGCCAGGCGACGCGCCTGGGGATGCGCCTGGCCCTGGTCACGGCGGATCGCGCGGTGATCGAGCACGCCCGCGATCTGCACATCTCCGTCTTCGCCAGCGCCGAGGCCGCCCAACGGGCCACCTGGCACCGCCCCCGCGAGCGCGTCTTCGTCCCCCCCCATGACGAATTCGCCCGCGCTGAGCTGGCCGATGCCATTCTCCAGCAGCGCGCCTCGCTGCCGCCCGCCCAGACGCAGCGCAGCACCCTCGTCCGCTGGATCGCCTTCCTGGGCAGCGTGCTGGCCGTGATTGCGGGCTTCTTCGTAGCTGCCCCCAGCGCCACCGTCACTCTGACACCAGCCAGCCGCCAGGTGTTCGAGACGGTGCAGATCGTCGCCGACCCGGCTCTGAGCGACATTGACATCGAGAATCGCCTCATGCCGGCCACCGTGATCACCTTGCAGGCGACCAGTCGTGTGACCGTCGCCTCGTCGGGGCGCGAGTCAGCGGGCGCGAGTCAGGCCCAGGGTCTCGTCACCTTCACCAACCTGACTGACGGCCCGCTGCTCATCCCCTATGGCACGGTCATCGCCACCAGCGACACCTACCCCGTCCGCTTCGAGACGGTGGCCGAAGCCACGCTGCCCAGCGGCGACCAGGGAGCCGTCCAGGTGCCCATCCGCGCGCTGCCGGAGCATTCCGGCACGGCGGGCAACGTCGGCCCCGGCGCGATCAACCGCGTGGAAGGCGACCTGGCCGGGCAGATCGCCGTGACCAACCCCAATGCCACCTTCGGCGGCGCGATCCAGGAGCGGAGCGTCGTCACCGCCGACGATCACCAGCGATTGCTCGTGCTGGGCCGTCAGCAGGTGCTCCAGCGCGCCCGCGACACGCTGCTCTACCAGCTCACCGGCGACCAGTTTCTCGTGCCCGGCTCGATCACCATTCGCGCTGAGCGCCCGGAATGGACGGTCTTCAGCGCCTATGTGGGCGACGCCGCCGAGAGCGTCACCCTCGACCTGCGCGCTGACGTGCAGGCGGTCATCGTGGACGAGCGCCAGGCGCGCCAGGTCGCCTACGCCAGTCTGGCCCCCTACGTCCAGCCCGGCCTGGAGATCGCCCCGGAAGCGCTATCCTTCGCGCGGGGCGACATCCTCCATATCGCCGAAGACGGGCGCGTGACCTTCGTCATGACCGTCAGCGGCAGCGTCGCCGTCGCCATTGACCAGGAGTACGTGCGCTCGCGGATGCGCGGCGTCAGCGTGGGCGAAGCGCGCCGCCGCCTGGAAGGCGAGCTGCTGCTCGACCCGGCCCATCCCCCGCACATCGCCACCTGGCCCGGCTGGTACCCGCGTATGCCCGTCCTGGCGGTGCGTATCGCCGTCGAGGTGCGGCTGCCGTGAGCGAGAAGCCGTTTCCGGGGCGGCTGCTGGGGATCGATCATGGGCTGAAGGTCATCGGGCTGGCCGTCTGCGACCCGACGGGGCTGATCGCCCGCCCGCTGCGCCTGCTGCGCCGTACCTCTCGCCGCGCCGACTTCGCCGCCATCGCCCGCCTCATCGCCGAGCAGGGTGTGGTCGGCGTCGTAGTCGGATTGCCGCTCTCGCCGCCGCACATCACTGCTCACACCCAGGCGGACACCGTGCGGCTGTGGGCATCGCGCCTGGCGGCGGCAATTTCTGTGCCCGTCTACCTGTGGAACGAGCGCTATTCGTCCGAGGAGGCCGCCGACCTGCTGGCTGAGGCCGGTCGGGGCCAGCCGGCGCGCGTAGATGCCGTTGCCGCCGCCGTGATCCTGCAATCGTTCCTGGACGCGCTGCGCGACGAGGGCGTGCCCTGGCCGGAACCGGTCGCCCCCGCCAGCGAAGAGGGGGCGTGATCTACGCCCATAGGCATTGAGCTACGCTGCCTCTCCCCCTAAATCCCCCTCTCCAGCCGAGCTAGAGAAGGGGACTTTGACCGGCGGGCGTGGCACTTCCCCCCTCTCTGGCTTCGCCGGGGAGGGGGCGGACAGCAGCACGGGAAGCATTGAGATGGCGTCTGGTTGACCTCACCCCCTGGCCTCGCTACGCTCGGCCTTTCCCCCTCTCCGTGAACGGAGAGGGGGACGCGAGGCGCGCCAGCGCCGAGCGGGGGTGAGGTAAAGCGAGAAGCCGCCCAGACTACCCCGCCGCCCGCGCGCAGGTCGAACGGCGGGCGCGCGCCTTTGACCGCCGCCTATTTGCGCCTATAATGCGAGCAGTGCCCGGCCCATTTCGGAGGCTCGTCCATGCAGCAGCGCGACATCACACACGGCATTCTCACCGTCCTCTTCGCCAGCGCCCTCGGCATCTTGCTCATCGCCTGTGTGGTCGGCGCGGGCGTGTACCTGTGGGCGCGCCAGGAAGGGCTGAGTCCGCTGACGGCCATCCGCCTGCGCCTCAGCCTGGTGCGCCACGAAGACGCTCTCACCGCACCCGCCGGTAGCGACCCGCAGTACCGCCGCTTCGAGGTGCGCCCCGGCGACACGGCCTACAGCATCGCCAGCAACCTGGGCGCTGCCGGGCTGATCACCGATCCCGATCTGTTCGTGGACTACGTGCGCTACTACCGGCTGGACGGCGAGCTTGAAGCGGGGACGTACTTTCTGCAGCAGACGAGCACGCTGGAACAGATCGCCTACGCCCTGACCGACGCCAGCGCCGCCTCGATCACCTTCGGCACGCTGCCCGGCTGGCGCTTGGAGGAGGTCGCCCAGAACGCGGTCGGCGGCAACCCGCTGCTCAGCTTCAGCGCCGCCGACTTCATGGCCGCCGTCAACCCCGGCGCGACGATCCCGCCCGCCTTCAAGGCGCGCTTCGGCATCCCCGACCTGCTCAGCGACGGGCGTCCGCCTTCGCTGGAGGGATTCATGTTCCCCGGCGAGTACAAGCTGCCGCCGGATGCGACCGCGACAAGCCTGGTCGAGACGCTGCTGACGGCCTTCAACAGTGCCATTACCGACGCCATGATCCAGGGGGCAGCAGACCAGGGGTTGACCATGTACCAGGCGATCACCCTGGCCTCCATCGTCCAGCGCGAAGCGGTCGCCCTGGACGAAGCGCCGCTCATCGCTTCCGTGTACCTCAACCGCCTGCGCCGCAGCATGAAGCTCGACGCCGACCCGACCGTGCAGTACGCCATTGGGATGCGCGACGGGCGCTGGTGGCCCGATCTCAGCGGCGAAGCGGACTACTACGCCCTGGACAGCGCCCAGCCGAACCACATGTACAACACGTACCTCAAGCAAGACGGCGCGCCGCTGGCCGAGCTTCTGCCGCCCGGCCCCATCTGCTCGCCCGGCCTGACGGCGATCAACGCTGTGCTCAACCCGGCGCAGACGGAATACCTCTACTTCCGCTCGTGCGACAACCTGCGGCACGTGTTCACCACGTCGTTGGCCGAGCACAGCGCGATCACCTGCCCGTGAGTAGTGCTCCCTGAACGCTGGTCTTGTAGGGGCGCTGCTCTGCTGCGCCCCGTAGGGGCGAGTTTAGAGGCCGTTTGAAAACCTCACCCCCCGGCCCCCTCTCCATACATGGAGAGGGGGAGTAAGCGTTTGGTTAAGTCCCCTCTCCGCGTGTGGAGAGGGGATTTAGGGGTGAGGTAAACCCGCACATCAGGACTCCTCAAATGGTCTCTTAGAAACTCGCCCCTACAAGCCCATCCACAAGCAAGAATGAGACGGGCGATCCCCTGTGTGGCGGATCGCCCGTTTCTGCTGAATGTGCCGGCGTCTTATGGCTCGCCGCCCGCCTCGCCCTCGTCGTCGTCCACCTCGCGGACGATCTCGATGCGGACGTTGGCCAGCAGCCCGGCCAGCGCGCCGAGGGCCATAAGCGTTGGCGCGGCGAGCATGAACACGCCACCGGCCACCACGCCAAAGGTCAGCGGCACTTCGAGCAGGTACTTGCCCTTCGCATCCTTGACGCGCAGCCGGCGCACATTGCCCTCGCGCAGCAGCTCCTTGATGCGGTCCACAAGCTGCTGCCCTTCGACTTCGATCTCCTCCATCACCGTGCGTTTGTTCTTCTCGCTCATGATTGGCTCCTCGCTCTGTTCTGGTATCTGGCGCGATCCCGCCAGCCTGGTCACATCCTCAACGACGGTGAGCGCCTGCATGACCTTGCCGATGGTATTGAACGCTCGCACAATGCCCATGCCCGGCACTCCTTTGGCGGCAGGCCCAATTCCGTCGCCCACACCTTCTAGCCATCTGTACGCACAGGGCTGCGCCTTGTTGCGCGCGATTCGCTGCTCCCGTAGAAGCGCGACCCTGAGCATTCCGTGCCTGGCGATGATTGTCTCACTTTTCGCGTTTCTCCGCCGCCTGGCAGCAGAGACGATAGTTTTGCCACGCCCCACAACTATCAGTAGCAGGCAAAAGAAGTGTAAGATGAAAGTACGATAGGCTACAAGGGAGGCAGCAATGAGAGAGCGTGTCTGGTTCGTGGCCCTACTCAGCGCGATCATGCTGAGCGTGGGCTGGCTGGGGAACGCGCCGGGAATAGCCTGGGCATCCCCCATGCTGGCTGAAGACTGTATTTCCTACAACCCGGCGACCCTGACGATTGTCAACGAGGGAGCCAACGGCTGGCTACTGACCGATGGATCGACTCGCCTGCAGATGTTTGCCAGCCAGTCCGATGCCGAGCTTGGCTTGCAGGTGGC
>JAGPFT010000270.1 GCA_018056405.1 Anaerolineae bacterium | reverse complement strand
AAATTATAGCATGTGAGTATCTCTGTAGTCGAATAGGTAAGATAGTCATGAATAACGCCAGTGCCGGAAAAATGCCTGGCCTGGGCCGATTTTCCCTATCGCCAATTCAGCACTATGATGGGGGGCGTAAGGAGCATGAGGAAGCGAGGCTTCCCTGAGAGGCCCTTTGAGAAGTTGTTCCCTCACCCCAAACCCCTCTCTCACAAGGAAGGAGGGGCCTGGAGTGCGCGCTTTTCTCCCTTCCCCCCTCGTGGGGGAAGGGCCGGGATGGGGGGAAGAGGCAGGTATAAGGCTTCTCAAACGGCCTCTCTGAGACCGTATGAAAGGTCTGCGCTAGATTTACCTTACCCCTCAATCCCCTCTCCGTTTACGGAGAGGGGGGTGGGGGGTGAGGTTTCTGCACGGCCTCTGAAGGCCGCCTGACTGGTGTCCTGCCAGAGTGGGTGCGATTGCCCGGCCTGCTCCAGGATAGCACACGGTAGAGGGTGAGGACGATGCTAAGGCCCGCACAGATTCGTCGCGCAATTCCCGGCGCTCTGGAATCGCTTGATCTACCCGGTCTGATGTTGGAACGCGGTCAGGTGCGCGACAACTACGAGCTGCCCGACGGGCGGCGCGTGGTAGTGGCAACCGACCGTTGCACAGTCTTCAACCAGCACGTCGGGCAGGTGCCGTACAAAGGGCAGGTGCTCAACCAGTTGACCAACTGGTAGTTCGAGCACACCGCCGACCTCGTGCCCAATCACGTCATTGACGTGCCCGATCCCAACGTGACCATCGTGCTCAAGGCCAACCCCCTGCCCATTGCGGTCATCGTGCGTGGCTTCATCAGCGGCATCACACCAACCAGCCTGTGGGCGCAGTACGCGGCGGGCAAGCGCACCATCTACGGGATCCCTTTCCCCGACGGGCTGCGCAAGAACCAGGAATTGCCCCATCCCCTGGTCACCGCAACAGCGAAGACGTTCGGTCGCGCCCACGAGTCCCCCCTGACCGATGCCGAGGTCATCGCGGCGGGCATAGCGCCCGCCCTGTGGGAGCGCATCCGCACGGTGGCGCTCAAGCTCTTTCTGCGCGGGCGGCAGCTTTGCATCCTCTCCGACCTGATCCTGGTGGACAGCAAGTATGAGTTTGGGCTGGACCTCAACGGCGATCTGGTGCTGATTGATGAGCTGCATACGCCGGACAGCAGCCGTTTCTGGCGCGCCGACACCTACGACGAGCGTTTGGAAGAGGGCGCAGAGCCGGACAACTTCGACCGGGAGCTGATCCGCCTGTGGTACCAGGGACAGGGTTACAGCGAAAGCGATACGCTTCCCCCGCTGTCCGAAGACATGATCGTGACAGTCAGCCAGCGTTACCAGCGCGTCTACGAGGTGCTGACCGGCAGCCGCTTCCAGCCGGCCAGTTATCCAGCGCACAAACGCATCCTCATCGCGCTGCGCTATGCCCACGTGCTCGACTGACGAGGAATGACGGGTCTGGAAAGCGAGCGCCTCAGGCTAGCTGTGCGTTGGCGCGTGCGCGCCGTAGACGCGCAAGTGACTGTGCACTTGCAGAAACGGGGCTACCGCCTCGACGGTGGCGACTGCTTCGGGGATGAGATCAGGATGCGTGACCGTGCCGTAGAGCAACACGTCTTTGTCCAGCACGAAGACGGCAATGTCCTGGTCGGCGGTGAAGGTATTGCGTTTGAGGGCGCGGGTGATCAGGTGATGCAGCACCTCGCGTTGGTAGGTCATGAGGCTCCTCACTGATCGCGGCCTGACTGCCAGCACGCGCGCCAGGCACCGGCACACATCTGCCCCCGCTAGATGCCCCTGGTGCGCATTCTCGCACCAGTCGCCAGTTTGCACAAGCCGCGAGAGGGGGTATGCCAGGGTAATCGCATCAAACGGGCGTTTCGCCTGAGACTTCCGAAGTCTCGCAGACTTTGGAAGTCTGTCGTCGTCGCGCTGCTCCCTGCCAAAGTGCTCCTGGCAGGTTTTGGTGCAATTACCCTGGGGGGCATACGTTGCGGAGTCCGCGCCGTCCTTTGGTTTTCGCCAGACATATCTTGCCCTATACTGAAGGTAGAGAGCGAGTTCGGCACCGCGGGGCACCGAGACAAAGAGGGCAACATGGCTACGGAATTCACGATTGTCATCCAAGATCGCCCAGGCGCTCTGGCCGACCTAGCCGAAGTGCTGGCCCAGAATGCCGTCAACATCCTGGCTATCCATGCCTCTCCTTGCACCGGCCAGGGAGTCGTGCAATTCGTCACCGACAGCCCCGATGCCACCATCGAGGCGCTTAAAGACGGGGGATTCGACTACACAACCAACAATGTGCTCGTGGTTGGGCAGGTGCACCAGCGGGGGATGTTGGCTCGGCTGGCGCGCGCCCTGGCCAACGCCGGGATCAACATCAACGCCATGTACAGCACCGTGACCGGGCAGCTTGTGCTCGATGTGAGCGATCTGAGCAAAGCGCAGCAGGTGGCAATGAGCGTGGGTCTCTATTGAGCGCCGCCGATCCAGCCACTGCATGAGAAAGACAGGGCGTGTCGTGCAGCGCGCCCTGCCACCGGGTGGCGGGGCGGTTTCTCAGCCCATAGGCCCGTAGAGGGAAAGCCGAACGGATCAGGGCACGGGGGCGGTCACGGTGACCGGCGCGAAGGCCGGCTGGCCCGCGTAGGCCAGCAGCACGGCGCTCGGCGCGCCCTCCGCCAGCCAGTAGAGGGCCGGCTGCGGTTGGGCGGCGCGCAGGGCCAGGGCATCGCCCCCAGCGCGGAACGCCTCGACCAGGGCCAGGCCGCTCGGCACTACGCTGAACAGCACCCCGCTGCCATCTGGTGCAGGGGCAATGCGTCCCACCGCGCGCCCCTGCCCGCGCCAGAGTAAGGTCTGCGCGCCGCTCGCCACGTCCAGGCGGACGAGCGCCAGATCGTACACACCCACTTCCACCGGCCAGCGCCCGAAGACCGTCTCAGCGTCCGCCTGCTCTGCCGGGTCGTCAAGCGTCACCTGGTCAACGAGCGTCTCAGTGGCATAGAGGAGCGCTGTCCCGTCTGCCGTCCAGGTCAACGCGCGCACGGCGCTGTCAGCGGGCAGATCGTCGCGCTGCCCGCTGGCTACATCGAGCAGGGCGATGCCTATGCCAGTCCGCGCGGCCAGGCGCGCCCCGTCCGGCGCGATCACTGCGCTGAGCAGGTCGGCGTCGAGCGGCTGTGCTTCACCCGTCGCCGGAGCGAGCATGACCAGTCCCCCCGCGCAGTGCGTCGAGACGATGAAGCGCCCGTCGGGCAGCCAGACCAGCGTCGCCGCGCCGTCACCCGGCCCGGCTTCGCCGGCGATGGGGTCGTCGGCGGGGTCGGCGCTGAGCGATGCGCAGTCGTCGCTGAAGGTGAAGGTCGCCAGGCGCTCAGCATCCCCGCCCAGGGCGGGCACGGCGTCAATGGCCAGCAGCGTGCCGTCCGCCCCTTCCTGCGCGCCATTGCTGCTCACGTAGGCGATGCGCGTGCTGTCCGCGCTCCAGGCCGGCGGGAAGCGCGCGTCCACTTTCTGCGCGACCCGGCGCGGCGACAGGCCGGCGGCGGTGTCCATCGCGCGCAGCTCGCCGTTGCTGGCGTCCACGTAGGCCAGCAGCAACCCGTTCGGCGCGAAGCTGAGGTAGCGCCGGTCGAAGGTGGGCACGCTGGTCAGGCTCCGGCCCGGCACGTCGTTGAGCGCGCCGAGGAACACATCACCGGCGAAGCGCAGGGCCAGCGGCAGGGCAGGGCGCTCGGCAACGGCGGCGGAATCGGCGCTGCCTTCCGCCGGGGCAGCAGCCCCCGCCGGACTGAACTGGCTGAGCATGTTCTCGAAGCGGATGTCCCACGGGTCGAACTCAGCGCCGGGTGCCCATTGCAGGACACGGTAGGCGCTGCCAAGCTGCACGAAGGCCGACACCCGCCAGCCGCGCGTCCCGCCGTCGCAGGGCGTCTCGTAGCGTGTTGAGCGGCCCGCCGTGCCTGCGGGCTGGCGGCTCGTCGGGCTATCGCTGCGGCCCACGCTGTCCAGGTACTCGTCGAGCAGTTGGTCGGGCGTCACCCCGGCGGCGACGCGCCCCAGCGCGGTGACGGCCATGCCCGGCAGGGCGCAGTCCGTGCTCGGCCCCGGCGCAAAGAGCGTCTCGGCGTCGCTGCCGGTGGCGAAAACCAGCCAGGAGTCCGGCACCAGGATCGAGAAGTCGCGCCCGGCGTAGGTGCTCATGCGCACGTCCGGGGCGATGTTCACCGACCCGCACAGCACAGCAGGGGTACCCCCCAGGCCGCTGTGCACCTCGTAGCGCACCATGTTGTCGAAGGTGAAGTCCCAGCGGTAGCCGGGCACCAGGCCGGGCGTGATGGCCTGGCCCGGCACCGGGCAGCCCAGACTCGAATCCGGCCAGCTTGTGCTGCTGTAGGTGTACTCGACCAGGATCAGACCGGGCTTGCCCAGCGTTTGCAGCAACCATTGTTGCACAACCGCCCGCACCGTTTCCACGTCGGTTTGCGCGCGGGCGGCGGGCGTCCCCGCGACCCCCACCAACAGCGCGGCCAGCCCGATGATCAGCGTCAGCCGTGCGATACTCTGTCTATGACCTGCCATACATGCTCCTCAAGTAGGGCGTATTGATGCAGATGAACGAATGAGCGCGAATACCACGCGCGGAACGTAGGGGCGCTGCTCGGCTGCGCCCCTGGTTTACCTCACCCCCGGCCTCGCTGCGCTCGGCCTGCCCCCTCTCCACGACGTAGAGAGGGGGCGGCGAGGCCCACGCTAGTGGGCCGAGCGGGGGTGAGGCTCTCCAGGGGCGGCAAATGATCCGCTGACCACTTGTTCGTGGACCTGTGCGCCACCTGCACCCAAAGCGCGGGAGCGACCATCAGCGGGGCGTTCCCGCGATCTGTTTAAGGCTCAGCAAGGCATCGTCTAGAGCGTGTGATGCGCTTTCTGGCGGTGCTTTGGCCCCCCATC
>JAGPFT010000004.1 GCA_018056405.1 Anaerolineae bacterium | reverse complement strand
CGACGGAGACGGTCGCCTGGCCGTTCTCGTCGGTGAGGACGAAAGGCTCCCACAGCGGCGTGTCCACGAACTCCTGGCGCACCTCAAACAGGCCGCCCTCGCCGTAGCCGCCGCCGCCACCCTTGATCGTGTCAATGATCACCTGGGTGGCCTGATCCACGCTGATCGTCAGCGGGCTGGCCGTGCGCACGCTGATGCCGCGCTGCGCGTAGAAGAAGGGCAGCAGCGGCTCGCTGTTGGCCGGGGCGATGGTCAGCACGGCCAGGTCGGTCAGGCTGACGCCGATCTCCGCGCCGGGGACGGGCGTGCCTTCCCAGTCGGTGGCGGTGATCGTGTACTCTACCGTGTCGCCCGGCCCGGCGAACTCGCCCGCCGCCACATCCACGCTGGACTCAACGGCCAGGTCCAGCACCAGGCGGCTGGTGTCTACGGTGAGGTTGACCAGGCCCATGCGGAAGGCCGCCGTCGGGTTGTTCTCGTCCACGCCCTTGACCAGCACGACGCTGACAAAGACGTTGGGCGCGAAGTCCTCGCTGATTGGCAGGCGGTAGACGGTGCTGTTCGTCTCCAGCTTGAGCACCTCGTGCGCCAGGATGTCACCGCGCTCGACGGTGATCAGCGCCCAGGCCGTCCCCTGCCAGGGGCTGGGGATGAGGATTTCGGCGGTGTCGCCGACCGCGTACTCGTTCGCGTCGGTGATCAGTTGGATGCGGTTGGAGTTCTCCTGCCGCCAGTTGACGAAGTCCCTGCCACTGACCCACAGGAAGGCGCTGGAGCGCACCTGGTTACCCGCTGCGTCGGTCGTGGTGGCGTAGACCTTGTAAACGCCGCCGGCCGGCGGCACGAAGCTGATCTGGGCCAGGCCGTCAGCGTCGGTGCGGACCGTGCCGCTGGCCCCCTCGACCGACTGCTCCTCGACTTCCCACGTCCAGACGGTGCGGCCACGCTCGTCCTCTTCCTGCACGCTGAACCAGCGCCGCTCGACGACCTCATAGGCGACTTCCTGCCCGGCGACAGGCGCGCTGTCCCAGTCCGTCGTCAGGATATTGACGGCGGTATCCTGCCCGGCGAAGCCGACGTATTCTTCCGGCTGGACGCCGACATAGACCAGGCCCTGGTGCACAATCACCTGGGCGCGGCCAGCCACAAGCTGGTCGCTCTCGTCAGTCACGCGCGCCTCGATGGTGAAGGTCTGGCTACGCACGCGCTCGCCCAGGTCGGCGGGCAGCGTGATCAGGTAGCGGCCCAGCGCGTCGGTCTGGCCTTCGCCCTCGGCGATCACCTCCCCGTAGGGGCCGTAGTACTCCGGCGCGTAGAAGTCGTAGTTCTCGTCGGTGAACGACCACCAGCCTGGCGCGTCGCCCGTGTAGTTGAAGAAGTAGTCCTGGGCGAGCACGCTGTAGCCGACAGCGGCATTGGACACCGCGCCACCGAAGAAGTAGCGCGCCTCGACCAGCACTTCGATGGTCTCGCCCTGGGCGACCTGATCGCGGGCCGGGGTGACGTCTACCTGGAACTCCGGCGCGCGGTACTCGGCGACGCTGAAGCCCACGCTGAACGACTCACGGGCGTTGCTGGAGACTTCGGCGACGATGCGGTAGTAGCCGAGCGGCGCTTCCGGGCCGAGCAGCAGTTCGCCGCTGAACGACCCTTGCGCCGTGACGGGCAGCATCTGGTCGTAGATGATCTCGCCCCGGTCGTCATAAATCTTGACCGGCACTTCGCGCAGGGCCGGCAGCGTGTAGGTCACGTCGTCGCGGTCGCGCAGGATGCCCTTGAAGTACACGGGCTGGTTGGGCCGGTAGATGGGGCGGTCGGTGTAGAGATAGACGCTGAGGTCCTCCGGCTGGTAGTCGGCCCACGTGTCGAACTGCCAGGGGTCCATGCCGTCGGACCAGGCGCTGACGGCGAAACCGAACCAGGCGCCCTCGTCCACGCTGGCGTAGACGGTCGTGTACAGGTCGCTCAGGCGGGGGATGGACGCCATGGCCAGGCCGCTCTCGTCGCTGACGACGCGGGCGACCGGGTTGAAGTCCTGGTTGTAGAAGATGACCGGCGCGCCGGCGATCGGGTCGCCGCTCGCCAGATCGGTCACCCAGGCCAGGGCGGTGTCCTGGCTGAACTTGAGGGTGATGTTGACCGACTGCACCAGCATCACGTGGTGACGCGGGCCGCCGTCCCACTGATCTGTCTCCGGCGAGCTGGCTTCCAGGAAGTAAGCGCCGGGAGCCAGCGCGGGGGGCGTCTGCGGCTCGGCGGGCGGCTGCGCGCCGGGCAGGTTCGGATCGGCCTGACGCCTGCCCAGCGGCTCGAAGTAGTAGACGGTCTGGTCGCCCTCGGCGGCCCAGCCAGTGATGCCGTTGTTCAGGCGCACGTTCCACCACAGGTGACCGCCCTCGCAGTACGGCCCGCCGATGACCTGCATCGTCTCGCCGACGGCGGCCTGGGTGATGACCTGCGCGCCCAGGTTCGGCTCGGCGCGGACATTGAGCGGGCGCTGGTCTTTCTCGGTGACAATGACCACGTCGCCGATGCTCACCTGCGGCGCGGGCGCGCCCAGGCATTCGATGTTCTCCAGCCCGCTGGGGCCGGTCTCCGAGATGTAGAGCAGCTCGTAGCGGCGCACGTTCTGCTGGCTGGAGACATCAATCGTCCAGCGGCGCAGCAGGTCGGCGGGCGCGGGCGTGAACGTGTCCCACACTTCCCACTGGTTCGGGCCGGTGAGTTCAGCCAGGGCGGGCAGCCCCAGACGGTAAAGGCTCAGGTCGAGCCGGCTGACGTTGCGGTGGGTGACGAAGACGCGCGTGGAGGGGTTGTGGCTGCTGTACATGCCCACCCAGCCCGGGGCCTGGATGGACAGCTCCGGCGGGTAGGGGGCGGTGGTGTAGGTGACGGTCAGCCCCTCGCTGATCGTGTTGCCGTATTTGTCCTGCATCCCAGGCAGGATGGTGATGGTGTAGTCGGTGCTCGGCTCGGTGTCGAAGGCCAGGGTGTAGCTGCGATCCCAGTCGTAGTAGTACGAGTCAAACTCGCGCCAGGGTTCTGGCCTGATGATCACCTTGTCTTCGAGCGACTTGAGGTCCATCGGCGTGTTGAAATAGATGGTGAAACCGCCGTAGGGCGAGGCTTCCTGTTCGCCGTCAAGAGGCACGGTGCGCACGATCTGCGGGTAAGGGACGGTTGAGAAGAAGCTTGTCGCGTCTGCGCGCAGGGGCGCGCCGGTCGCGCTGAGCGCCTGGGCAGCGTTCAGCGTCACCCGGTAGGTGGAGCCAAGCGCCAGCCGCTCGTCGGGCGTGAAGGTCAGCGTGCGCCCGCCGTCGCCCCAGGCGAAGGTGCCTTCCACCGCCTCCGGCGCGGGCCGCGCGGCCTCTTCAGGGAGGGGGGACGGGCCGAGGTATTGCAGAGCGAAGCCGCCCGCCTCCAGCGAGGCGGTATCCATCGCTTGGCTGAAGCGCACCGTCACGGGCGTGTCCAGCGGGATGGTATCTGCGCCGTCGCGCGGCGAGATCTCCAGCACGTCCGGGGGCATGGTGGTGAACTGCCAGCGGAAGTCCTCGGCCAGCACGCCGCCGGTCACGTCGGTCAGGCCAGCGGCGATGGTCGCCGTGTAGGTGGTGCCGCCGCTCAGTTCTGTCTCCGGTGTGAAGAGGTAGATGGACGTGTTGAGCCATTCGCCCTTGCCCTGGACGGGCGGATCAAGGGCGAGCGGACTCGGCAGCGACGCCATCTGCTCGACAGTCAGCAGCGGCACGACCGGGCGGTTGAAGATGACGGTGATCACGCTGTCGGTGTCCACCGCCTCCGATCCATCGGCGGGCAGCACTTCGGCCACTTCCAGGTAGCCGATGGTGCGCAGCGTCAGGGTGAATGGTTCTTCCAGAGCGACGCCTGCCGCCGAAGTTGCGTCTGTGCTGAGGGTGAAGGTGTATTCGGTGGCGCGGGCGAGCGGCGCGGCGGGGGTGAAGGTGAGCGCGCTGGCGTCAGCCGACCAGGTCAGCGCGCCCTCGACCGCCGGCTCGACGCTGAACGCGCCAGTGACCGCCGTCTCGTCCATCGGCTGGTCGAAGTAGAAAACGACCGGCCCTTCGAGCGGTAATTCCTCGCCGGGCAGTGGCATGGTATCCACGACCTGGGGCGGCAGCGCCTCGCCCTGCGCGCCGGATGCTGCGGGCAGATGGCTCCCTGCCCCGCCAAGCGCCAGCGCGAGCAGGAGCAGCGCGCCCAGGCTACTCACTAACCACACTCTTTGCGTTCGCATAGATTATTCTCCCCACTCCTATTGGTTGCTAACAGGCGTTGACCTCGTGGTTC
This sequence comes from Anaerolineae bacterium, assembly GCA_018056405.1. Taxonomy (GTDB): domain Bacteria; phylum Chloroflexota; class Anaerolineae; order Aggregatilineales; family Aggregatilineaceae; genus UBA2029. Next base: position 17,681 of record JAGPFT010000004.1, on the reverse strand, counting down.
AGCACGTCTTGGGACTTGCAGGCCGGCTGCGCCGGGGCACAGGGGTACGCGGGGATAGGGCGCAGCCCATACCCGGCGATCCTTGTCGGGACTCTTATTATAGGCTATTCGGGGACGCCAGAGAACACGCCTGGGTGACGGCTGGCCTACGGCCAGGGGCGGCCATCAGCCGCGCAGCACGTCGGCGACCTGGGCGACGATCTGGGCCATCGTGACCGGCTTGACGAGGTAGGCGCGGACGCCCAGCGCGGTGACGGCGGCACGCCAGCGCTCGTTGGCCGAGACGACGATGATCGGCACGTGGCGCAGGCGCACGTCCTCGTGGGCGAACTCGATGACGCGCTGGCCAGGCATGTCGGGCATCTGCAGGTCGAGGATGATTGCGTCGAAGTCGCCGTTGGTCAGGTGGAGCATGGCCTCGACAGTATTGGGGACGGCGACGACCTCGTGCCCTGTACGGGTGAACGTCATCTCGTAGAGGAAGCGCAGATCGTCGTCATCCTCGACGACCAGGAGTCTCGACATAACGGCTCTGCCTCCTGTTCCGGCCCCGCTGACGCGCGGGCTTGCACGCTCAACGACCAAGCTGGGCGCGGACTTCGCCCCAGCCCCAGGCTGCGATCTCGCGCAGCACGGCGTAGACCTGCTCGGACGGGGCAAGCGGCCCGCTGGTGGCCTGGGCCGGGCTGGGATACACGCGCACGCCCTGCCGCTCGAACAGCCAGCGCGCCCGCCACAGGTGAAAATCATCGCTGACCAGCACCGCGTCGCGCCAGCCATGCGCGTCCATGATCGCCGCCGTCGCACGGGCGTTCTCGGCGGTGCTGTGGCTGTCCCTCTCCAGGGTGATGGCTTCCGCCGGGACATTCCCGGCCCGCATCACCTGAGCGCAGCGTTCCGCTTCGATCTGCGCGCCCCCCGCACGAACACCGCCGGTGCATAGCACGTGCGCTGCATACCCGGCGTGGTAGAGAGTCACCGCGTGCTCGGCCCGCCGCGCAGTGCCGGCGTCCCCGCCGCCGAGCACGATAATCACATCGGCGGGGCGGGCGCGGTCTGTGGCCCCGTAGCGGATGATGGTGATGGCCAGTGTCCCCAGAACAATGACCAGAGCGGCCACGCCAAGCGCGATACCGCGCACCGCCCACCGCCGCAACCAATGCCAGACGCGCGGCGGTCTGTTGCTCTGAGGCTGGTTCCCCATGACACGCTCCTGGCCGTTGATTATAACGGCAGCAGGGGCGATTTCGAAAGCGGCGGGGTGGGGAGGGTGCGCGCAAAGGTTGTCAGCGGCTCACTGGACGCGGGGGCATTGACCTCACCCCCAGCCTCGCTGCGCTCGGCTTGCCCCCTCTCCATTCGAATGGAGAGGGGGCGACGAGGCGCGTCAGCGCCGAGTGGGGGTGAGGCCTACCGAGGCGCAGCAGAGCAGCGCCCCCACGAAACCACGCCTGGCGGGGTGCATTCGCTTTTTGGGGCAGTGATCTTGAGCCGCTGAGATGACGAGGGTGCGGAGGGGAAAGTCGGAAAAGCTCTGAGGCTTTCTCTGCGACCACTGCGCGCTCTGTGATGGACCGGTTGAGAAGCCCGCTGCGCGGGTTTACCTCACCCCTCAATCCCCTCTCCACACGCGGAGAGGGGACTGAGCCAGATACTTACTCCCCCTCTCCGTATATGGAGAGGGGGCCGGGGGGTGAGGTCTGCAACCGATCTCTGCACCTGCCCCCAAATCCGAATGCACCCGCCTGGCGGGCGCGCTGTGCGGCACGGACAGATCGAGTACAATGGGGGTAGGTTCGCAGTAGCGCTCGGCGCGGAGAGGAGCGGAGGACATGGACCTGCTGGCACATGGCTCGGCACAGGCACAGACCTTTGTCACGGTGCTGCTGCGCGGGTTCCAGGCGCGCGGCCAGTTGGCGATTGTTGGCATGTTGCAGACCGTTCTTAACGACGAGCAGAAGGACACTTTCTCGCTGCACGGCGTCACGCTCTACGGCCTGGAGCCGGGCAACCCGGCGCGCAGTATGCAGCTCGACGGCCTGTTCGTCCACAAGGCCGCCTGCCACATGATCGCCTTCAATACGATGCTCCCCCACGAACAGACGGGCTTGCTCCCGCGCACCGAACGGCTGGCCGTCTACACCTCGCACTACTGCATTCAGGGCGACTTTCACATGGGGGCGGACGCGCTGCTCGCCGAGTTTGTCGCCGGGTCGCGGGCGCAGTTCGTCGGGGCCAGCAACGTGCAGGTCTTCCCGCTGTTCCACCCGCAGGCGGAGATGATCCAGGCCGCGCCGCTGGCTTTCGTGCACCGCGACGTTGTGCTCATGCACCATCTCGTCTGAACCCGACATCCACACCAGGGAGTTGTTCATGCTCACATCCGCCGACACCGTCCGGAGCCGGACGGTGATCTTTCTGCACATGCCCAAAGCGGGCGGCAGCACGCTCAATCACCTGATGGACTGGCACTACGAGCGGGTGTTCACGGCAGCCACCTACGACCGGCTGCCGGTGCTGCTGGCTCTGCCCGACGAGGAGAAGCGCCGCCTGGAGTGCGTCAAGGGCATGGTCTACTATGGCATTCACCGCGCCCTGCCGCGTGAGTGTGTCTACGTGACCGTGCTGCGCCAGCCGGTCGAGCGCGTGATCTCGAATTACTACTACCAGTTCGAGCGCTCGCGCCGGCTGGGCGAGCCGATTCCCACCTGGACAGTGGACGAGTGGTTGGACCTTGTCCCGTTCCAGCCCTCGTACCAACTGCGGCTGCTCGTCGGCGGCGACGACATTCAGCGCGTGCTGCACGACCCGCTGCCCGCCGATGCGGTGGACATCGCCCGGCGACACCTGGCCGAGCACTTCGCCGTCGCCGGGACGCTGGCGCGCTACGACGAGTCGCTGCTGCTGATCAAGTGGGCGCTCGGCTGGACGCGCACTGCCTACGCCCGGCAGAACGTGGGCGCTCGCCGCGAAGGGCGCGAGGTCCTGCCCCCGGCGACGCTGGCTCGGCTAGAGCGCGAATGCGCGCCGGAGATGGCGCTCTACGAGCACGTCACGCGCGAGCTTGAAGCACAGATCGCCGCCCAGGGGCCGGACTTTGCGGCGGAAGTGGCGGCGCTGCGCCGGGCCAGCCGCCGCTTCGAGCGGCTGTGGCACCTGGCCGGGCCGCTGCGCGGGACGCCGCTGTGGGACGCGGCCAAGCGCGCCGTCCGCCTGGCGACTCTGCGGCGGTGAGGGGCGCAACGCGGCGGGACGCGGGCGCGTATAGCGAGATAGACCTGTCAACTGAGCGCAATCGGAGGACCACGATGGGCTGTCTTCGCGCGGTGCTGTGCGTGCTGTTCCCGCCGCTGAGCGTGCTGGATCGCGGCTGCGGGGTGATTCTGGTGGTGACGGTGCTGACCATCGCCGGGTGGGTGCCGGGGGTGATCGCCGCGCTGCTGGTCAATGTGCTGGCGGAGTGAGGGGGGAGAGTGATGGTGGGAGACGCGCGTTGGCGTGGCGCGCTGCCGACCAGACTTCGGAAGTCTTCGAAGACTTCCGAAGTCTGAGTTCGAAGTCTCAGAAGGGAAACCTCGATGCCTCGTCGCCAAATACCCTTTATCGCAGATCACTACTACCACTTCTACAACCGCGGCAATAATCGGCAACCCGTCTTCTTTGAAGACGACAACTACCTGTTCTTCCTGCGCGGCATGAAACACTACCTGCCGCCTGTGCTGAGCATCATCGCCTACTGCCTGATGCCCACGCATTACCATCTGCTGGTGCGCGTGAAGGGCGAAGCGGAGAGAAGCAAGACTTCCGAAGTCTGCCAGACTTCAGAAGTCTCAACACAGGTTTCGCGCGCCATGCAGAAGCTGCTCATTTCCTACACCAAAGCCATCAACACGCGGTTTGAGCGCGTCGGGGGGCTGTTTCAAGGTGCTTTCCGCGCAAAACTTGTCACTTCTGAGGCCTATCTGCTGCACCTATGCCGGTATATTCACGCCAACCCCGTCAAAGATGGTCTGGTTGCCGACCCCGCTGACTGGCCGTACAGTAACTATCTCGAATGGATTGAGGAGAGGCAGGGGATGCTGGTTGACCGCGCCTTCATCCGGGATTTGCTCCCTGATGCTGAGAGGCCAGCGGAGGCCTATCGCGTGTTGGTAGCAGACTATTTGCACACGCATTTTCTACCAGAGGAGGTTCGAACTTTCCTGCACGAGATCGCTGATTAGCCAGACTTCGGAAGTCTTCGAAGACTTCCGAAGTCTAGGGGCCGCCCCTCCTCATCACCGCCAGCACGCGCGGCATGACGCGCTCATAAAGCGCGTACAGCGCACGCGAGGGCGCGTAGTCCCACGCCCCGATGTGCCGCACCACCGTCCCGCCGAAGCCGTCCTTGAAGCGGTAGACGCCCCACATCGGCGCGTCGGGGCGGAACTCGTCCGGCGCGCCCCAGAAGTCGTAGGTCGCGTAGCCGTGCGCCCGCGCCCAGCGGATCGCCTCCCATTGCAGCAGGTAGGTGGGCATCCGCTCGCGCCCCTCGTTGCTGCTCATGCCGTAGAAGTACCACGCCTTGGGGCCGAAATGGAACAGCACCAGCCCGGCCAGGGCGCGCCCTTCGTGTTCGGCCAGGAACGCCTGCGCCAGCCCCGCCGCAATGAAGCGCGACCAGGCCGCGCGGTAGTAGTCCGGCGGGCGGATGAGGAAGCCCTGCCGCTCGCCGGTGACACGGTAGAGCGCGTAGAGCGTCTCGAAGTCGCCGGGTGACTCGGCGGGCCGCACGCAGACGCCCCCCTTGACGGCCTGGCGGATTTTGCGGCGCGTGCCCTGGTTCATGCCCGCCAGCAGCGCCTCCTCGCTCCGCGTCAGGTCGAGCGTCAGCGTGTTGCGGAACTGTACCTGTGATGCGCTGAAGCGCCAGCCGCGCGCCTGCAGCAGCGCCAGCACCGCCTGCCCCGCCGGATCGTCGCGCGGGGGGCGGTCGGGGTCAGCGCCGCCGGGGATACCCGTGCCGGCGATCACATCCGGATCGATCTTCAGCCAGACGGCGCGGCGTTGCCGGGCGAGCGTCTCCAGGTAGGCCAGCACGTCGCCTGCCAGAGCCGGATCGCGCCAGTCCAGGGCCGGGCCTTTGGGGACGTACATCACGCGCAGCGGCCCGACGCGCCGCGTCAGCACGGAGGCGACGGCGACCGTCGCGCCGGACTCGTCGCCGAAGGCCAGGCGTTCGGGCGACCAGCCGGTTTCGCCGCGCTTGAACTCGCCCCAGTCCCATGTCTGCAGGACGTGCGCGGCGGGCAGCGGGCGCAGCAGCGCGTGCCAGGCGTCGCGCTCGGTGATGGGGGTGACGGTCAGCATAGGGGCTACTCCACGCGGTGCAGCAGGCGCACCGCCAGCCGGTACAGCGCGTAGAGCGGCGGGCGATAGACGCGATCCCAGGCCCCCGCGCCGCGCACGACTTGCCCGCCCCAGCCGCGCTTGAAGCGGTAGACACCCCACAGCCCATCGGAACGGGACTCGAATTGCGCTTCCAGGGCGTCCGGCTCGGCGTCGGGCACGCCGTAGAGATCGTACCAGCGCGCGCCGCCCGCCTTCGCCCACTGAATGCCCGCCCACTGCACGCCGTAGGAGGCCATGCGCTGCCGCTCGCGGTCGGACGACGCGCCGTAGAAGTACCAGGCCCACTCGCCCAGCCGGAAGACCATCACCCCGGCCAGGTCCTGCCCGCCGTAACTGCCCAGGATCAGCGCGGCGCGGCCCGCCGGCGCGAACAGGTCATAGGCGCGCTGGTAGTAATCGGGCGCGTGCACGCCGAACTCGTCGCGCGTGCCCGTCTCGGCCAGCAGCGCGTTGAAGCGGGCCACGTCCTCGCGCACCCCCTGGCGAATGGCGACCTCAAATCTGGCGCTCTTGCGGATGTTGCGGCGCGTGCCCTGGTTCATGCGGGCCAGGATCGCCTCGTCGTCGCCGCTGAGGTCGAGCACGATGGTGCGCGGCGGCTGGATCGTCTGTGGGCTGGGGCGAAAGCCGAAGCGGGCGAAGTCGGCACCGTCCAGGCCCAGCCCCGGCTCGATCTTGAGCAGGATCGCGCCGCGTCGCCGCGCCTCGGCGTCGAGCGCATCCAGCAGCGCGCCGACCTGCGCCGCGTCCGCCCAGTCTACCAGCGGGCCGCAGGGCACATAGGCCAGCGTCCCCAGGCGGGCCGGCAACGGTCGCAGCAACATCTGCGCGCCGGCGACGAGCGTCCCCGCGTCGTCGGCCAGGGCGACGTGGGCGGGCGTCCAGCCGAAGGCGGCCTTGAGCGCGCCCCAGGCGCTCAGTTGCAGCAGGTGCGCGCGCGGGTGCGCCGCCACAAAAGCGTCCCAGGCGGTGGGGTCGGGGGTGAGCGGGTGCAGAGTCATCGGTCTCCGGTCGGGGTGCGGTCGGCGCTGGGGGGATTATACCGTGCGGCGCGGGAGTCAGACTTCCGAAGTCTCCGCAGACTTCGGAAGTCTGAAGCAGCGTACCCGGCGTACCCGCGCACGTTTTGTGTTCGCTGGGCCGTGTGCTAGAATGGTGGCGCGACGCGCACGAAAATTGCCCATCCCCTGTGTGATTGCTATACTAACGGGCTGTTGCTCACGGCGTGTGCGCGCGTGCGGTGCATCCAGATCAACCTGGAGGGCGAGCCTGCGATGAATTTGAACGAGTGGATATTTATCGGCCTCTTTTTTGCGTTGGGGTGGATGCTCCCGGCAGTCCCAATCCTCTTAGGCAAACTTCTCGCCCCCAATCGTCCGAACCGGGTCAAACAGCAAACCTACGAGTGCGGCGTCGAGATGGTCGGCTCGCCGTGGACGCAATTCCGGGCGCAGTACTACGTCTTCGCCCTGGTGTTTGTGGTCTTTGATGTGGAGCTGGTCTTTCTGTTCCCCTGGGCGCTGGCCTACAACCAGTTGGGGCTGTTCGCCCTGTTCGAGATGGCCGTCTTCATCTTTTTGCTGGTTGTTGCGCTCGTGTATACCTGGCGCAAAGGTGCGCTGCGCTGGTCATAACCGGAGAGTCGGTACGCGAAGGCAGGCGTACCGGCTTTTTGCTGTGCCAACGGGCTGCGGCATTGGCTGAATCATGAGGGACGTTCGCCGGAGATTGTGACCATGACAGGTCTGTTACAAGATATCGGGTTCTCGCGCGATCTGGCAGTGCTCATCGCCAAAGCGGTCGGGGTGATCGTGGTCGGCGCCTTTGGCTTGCTGTGGACGCTGCTGGGTATCTGGATGGAGCGCAAATGGGCCGCGCGCTTCCAGGACCGCGTCGGACCGAACCGTGTAGGCCCCTTTGGGCTGATCCAGACGGTGGCCGACACCGTGAAAATCCTGCTCAAAGAAGACATCATGAACAAGGGCGTGGATCGCTGGGTCTTCAACGCGGCGCCGATTCTGTCGGTGCTGGCCGTGATCCTGATCTGGGCAGTGGTGCCCTTCAGTGCAACATGGATCGGCACTGACCTGAACATCGGCGTGCTCTACCTGTTGGCGGCGGGGTCGCTGGGCACAGTGGCGGTGATCATGGCCGGCTGGAGCAGCAATAACAAGTTCGCGCTGCTGGCGGCTTTCCGCGCGGTGGCCCAACTGGTCAGCTACGAAGTGCCGATGGTGCTGGCCCTGCTGGTGCCGGTGTTGCTCTCCGGCTCGATGAGCACGCAGGAGATCGTCCGCCAGCAGCACGTCTGGTATGTGTTCGCCGTGCCGCTGACCGTGCTGATCTTCCTCATCTCCAGCCAGGCGGAGAACGGGCGCGGCCCGTTCGACCTGCTGGAAGCTGAGTCCGAGCTGGTGTCCGGCTTCCACATCGAGTATTCGGGCATGAAGTTTGGCATGTTCTACGTGGCCGAGTTCTTGCACGCCTTCACGGTGGGCGTGCTGACAGCGATCCTGTTCCTGGGCGGCTGGAAAGGCCCGTTCGCCGAGGACGTGGCCATCCTGGGCTTCTTCTACCTGATGATCAAGAGCCTGTTTGCCTACTGGGTATTGGTCTGGGTGCGCATGACGTTGCCGCGCGTGCGCATTGATCACCTGCTCGATTTCAACTGGAAATTCCTGGTGCCGGTCGGGCTGATGAACCTGCTCGTCGTGGCTTTCGTATGGAAGCTGATCCCTGGCACCGATGAGATCAACAGCTTCGGCGACGCGGTGGTGCCCACCCTGGCCCTGTTGCTGGTGAACGTGGCTATGGTCCTGGTCATTGGGGCGCTGTTGGCCGACCGGGGACGCCGCGAGCGGGCGCGAATTGAGGCGCGCGTGGCCGGGGCCGATCTGCCACTTGAGACAGTGGCCGGTGCAGGCGACTAGGAGGGGCGTGTGGAACTGACAGCGGAGTCTATTGTATTCCTGATTATGAGCGCGATCACGCTGGGCGGCGGTCTGCTGGTCGTCTCGGCGCGCAACCTGTTTCACGCCGGTCTGTACCTGATGGTGGCATTGCTGGGCGTGGCCGGGCTGTTCGTGCTGCTGTCCGCGCCGTTCCTGGCGGGCGCGCAGGTGGTGATCTACATCGGGGCCATCGCCATCCTGATCATCCTGGCAATTATGCTCACGCCGAGCGTCACCCAGGTTCCGGCGATCTTCAACCGGCAATGGGTGCTCAACCTGGTCCTGGCCGCCTTCTTCTTTGTGTTGCTGGTGTCGGTCGTCTCGCCGATCATGGACGACCTGGGCGTGGACGACTGGAGCGCTGACTTCACCGAGGAGAATCCGGCGGACGTGCCAGCGGACAGCGTTGTGAATCTGGGCAAAGACCTGGTGGACCCGGACAAATACATGCTGCCCTTTGAGGTAGCATCGGTGCTGCTGATGGCGGCGTTGATCGGGGCGGTGCTGCTGGTCAGCCCCGGCAAGACGAAGGCGGACGAGGACGGCGAGGATTAGCCGGTCGCGCGGTACGACCGGGGTGAGGGACGAGTATGGTGCCATTGTGGATGTACCTGGTGGTGGCGGCGGCGCTATTCAGCACGGGCCTGTTCGGCGTGCTGTCGCGGCGCAACGCCATCGCCATCCTGATGAGCATTGAGCTGATGTTGAACGCGGTCAATATCAACCTGGTCGCTTTCTGGCGCTACAACACGCCGGCAGACCTCAGCGGGCAGGCGTTCGTCGCGTTCGTATTCGTGGTGGCGGCGGCAGAGGTGGCCGTTGGCCTGGCGCTGATCATCAGCATCTATCGCAAGCGCCAGTCGGTCATTGCCGAAGACGTGAATATGCTCAAGTGGTGATGAGTTTTCGGTGATCAGTTTTCAGTCATCAGGTATCAGCACACCGACACTCCGGCCCGCAGTGGCCTATGCTGAGAGACCATTAGAGAAGGTGTTTCCCCCCACCCCAAACCCCTCCCCCACAAGGAGGGAGGGGCTTAGCGGGTACGCTTTTCTCCCTTCCCCCCTCGTGGGGGAAGGGCCGGGGATGGGGGGAAAGGCAGGCGCACGAGTTCTCAAACGGCCTCCGATCACTGAGAACTGATCACTGGCAACCCACAGGCAGGAAGGCTTATGGATGTGAACTGGTTTAGCGCCGATTATCTTCCCTGGCTGATCATGATCTGCCCGCTGGTCAGTTTCCTGGTGATCGTGCTGGGCACCAACCGCAGCGTGATCGTCAGCCAGGTGGTGGCCCTGGCCGGCATCGGCATCGCCTGGCTGCTGAGTATGCTCCTCTTCGTCAAGACGGTGTGGACGACCGACAAGACACTGGGGCACGAGGTCTTCGGCAGCCAGCTTGACTGGCTGAAGCTGGGAACGCAGACCTTCCGCCTGGGCGTGTTGGTGGACCCGCTGACGGCCTATATGCTGCTGATGGTGCCGCTGGCCTGCCTGTTGATCTTCATCTATTCGCTGGGTTACATGCGCGGCGACCGCTACAACGCGCGCTTCTTCGCCTACCTGTCGCTGTTCTCCGGCGCGATGCTCACTCTCGTCCTGGCCGACAACCTGCTGCTGCTGTTCATCGGCTGGGAGGTGATGGGCTTCTGCTCGTACTCGCTGATTGGCTTCTGGTTCCACAAGAAGTCGGCGATGGAGGCGGGCGTCAAGGCGTTCATGACCACGCGCGTGGCCGATGTGCTGATGCTGGTCGGCGTTGGCTACCTGTTTGTCGAGGCGCGCACGCTCAACTTCCGCGACATCCTCTACAACGAGGAAATGCTGAAGATGCTCGCTGAGAAGGACGCGATCCTCTTCGGCGGCAGCGTGGCGGCGCTGGTCAGCGTGCTGCTGATCATCGGCACCATCGGCAAGAGTGCGCAGTTCCCGCTGCACACCTGGCTGCCCGACGCCATGGAAGGCCCCACGCCGGTCAGCGCCATGATCCACGCAGCGGCCATGGTCTCCGCTGGCGTGTACATGGTTGTGCGCATGTTCCCGCTGCTGAGCGCGGGCGCGGACTTCCACCACTTTGACTACAACACGCCCATGCTGCTGATGGGCATCATCGGCAGCGTGACGGCCCTGGGCGCGGCGGTGCTGGCCCTGGGCCAGAACGACATCAAGCGCATCCTGGCCTACTCGACGATCAGTCAGCTTGGCTACATGGTGGCCGCCCTGGGCATCGGCGCATGGGTGGCGGCAGCCTTCCACCTGATCAACCACGCTTTCTTCAAGGCGCTGCTCTTCATGGCCTCCGGCTCGGTCATTCACGCCATGGAGCGCGGCGAGCACAATGCTCACGAGCGCGGGCACGCCCGCGAACCTCACGAGGAGCCGGACGGCCTGGTCATGGATTACTGCGCGCCGCCCAACGACGTGCAGCGCATGGGCGGGCTGATCCACCGCATTCCGGTCACGGCGATCACCATGGCCATTGGCGGGCTATCGCTGGCCGGCTTCCCGCTGATCACGGCGGGCTTCTGGTCGAAGGACGAGATCATCGCCGAAGCGTGGCACGGCATGAGCGAGCATCCCTTCCCGCTGTTTGTGTTGCTGCTGCTGCTGGTGACGGCGGGGCTGACCGCCTTCTACACGGCGCGCATGTGGTTTCTGGCCTTCTGGGGCAAGCCGCGCACGCCTGCCGCGCAGTACGCCGGGCTTGGCTCGCTGCGCAAGGGGTGGGTCGTGTGGTGGAACAAGCGCCGCTGGAGCGAGGGCTACAAGCTGGTGCAGGAGCCGATCAGCCGGCGCGACCGCCTGTCCTTCAACCAGATGGAAGCGCCGCTGGTGGTGCTGGCCTTCCTGGCCATCACCGCCGGGTTCATTGGTATTCCCGCCGACCTGGTGGGTAAGAACCCGCTGCACGACTTCCTGGCCAGGACACAGCTGGAGCACCCGGAAGCCATTCCCTTCAACTTCGCGCCGATGCTGGTCAGCATAATCCTGGCCGTCGGCGGGTTGGTGCTGGGCTGGTGGGTGTACGGTCGGCGTCCGCTGGCGGCGGGCCAGACCGACCCGACCGAGGCGGCGCTCGGCCCTGGCATCTGGACGACGCTGCAGAACCGCTTCTACATAGACCTTCTCTACCGGCGCTACCTGCTGCGCCCGGCGGAGTGGTTCGCGGAGAATATTGTCATCCAGGCGGTTGACAAAGAGACGATTGACGGCGTGCTGGAGACTATCGCCGAAACCTTCACCTGGCTGGGCGAAGCCTTCAAGCGCTTCAACACGGTGGTCATTGACGGGACGATTGACGGGCTGAGCGCGGCGCTCTACCGCTTCGCTGGCTGGTTCCGCCAGACGCAGACCGGGCGTGTGCAGCAGTATTTGCTGCTGGCGACGCTGGGGATGCTGGCGATTGGCACGTTGTTCCTGATCCAGGTGCGATGATCTTGCTGCCAGGGGCGCGTTCAGGGAGCGACAGCAGAGGGAGTATTGGGCTTGGGAATAGCCTCAATTTCACCTCACCCCTACTCGGCGCTGCCGCGCCCCTGGGTTTGCTTGCCTTTGAAGGGCGACACCGTGGGATGTGACAAGGCCCGAGTGGCACTCCGGTGAGAAGGAGAAACACACGCAGATGAATGATGTTCTGCCCCTCGACTTTCTGACCACGATGACTCTGCTGCCGGTTGTCGGCGCGGCGGTGGTCTTCATCCTCCCGCGGGGGCGCGAGCGCCTGGCGCGCTGGATGGCGCTGATCATCAGCCTGGTGGTGATGGTCATGGCCATTGGCGTCTTCTACAGCGTGCGGGCGGACCCGCCCGGCGCTGGCCAGTGGTCCTTTGAAGCGCAGGCGGAGTGGTTCCCGCAACTGAATGCGTCGTGGCATGTGGGCGTGGACGGGCTGAGCGCCACCATGGTCCTGCTGACTGGCCTGCTTGTCCCGCTGGCCATCCTGATCTCGTTCGAGATCGAAGACCGCGTGCAGGCGCACATGGCCCTCTTTCTCTTCCTGGAGACGGGGCTGCTCGGCGTCTTTGTGGCGCTGGACATGATGATCTTCTTCGTCTTTTGGGAGATCGGGCTGGTGCCGATGTACTTCCTGATCTACCTGTGGGGCGGCGAGAACCGGCGCTACGCGGCCAACAAGTTCTTCCTGTACACGATGGCCGGCTCGCTGGGCCTGCTGCTGGCGACGCAGCTTGTCGGCCTGACGGTGGGCAGCTTCGACATCCCGGTGATGCTGCAGGAATGGCCGCGCTACCTGATGCGCGGCGGCGAGATTCTGGGCGTGGACGTGAGCATCGTCAAGTATTACGCCCTGCTCGGCTTCACCATCGCCTTCCTGATCAAGATTCCAGCCTGGCCGTTCCACACCTGGCTGCCGGACGCCCACACCGAAGCGCCGACTGGCGGCTCGATGTTGCTGGCGGGCGTGCTGCTCAAGCTCGGTGCGTATGGCTTCCTGCGGCTGGACATCCCGCTCTTCCCCAAAGAATGGATCATCGAGCGGCAGTTGTTCGGCCTGAGCTACAACCTGGTGGACATTCTCGGCTTTCTGGCGATGGCGGGCATTGTCCTGGGGGCGCTGGGTGCCTGGGGGCAGAACGACTTCAAGCGGCTGGTGGCCTACTCGTCCGTGAATCACATGGGCTTCGTCGTGCTGGGGCTGGCCGTGGCCGCGCTGATGTACGGCACGATGTGGGCCGAGGACAACAACCAGGTCGCGCTGCTGGCAGGCGTGGCCGACATTGACGGCTACGACAAGATGACCTCCGCCCAACTCACCGACGCGGTGGAGAAGGTCTATCCGGCGGAACTGCGCGAGTCCGACCGGCAGGATGCGCGGGTGGCGCTCAACGGCGCGGTGTTGCAGATGTTCAATCACGGGTTGAGCAGCGCGGGCATGTTTTTGCTGGCCGGGGCGATCTACCACAAGGCGCACACGCGCGACCTGCGCCGCTTCGGCGGGCTATGGCCGCTGGTGCCCGTCTATGGGGCGGCGCTCATCTTCGTGAGCATGGCTTCGCTGGGCCTGCCGGGGCTGAACGGCTTTGTGGGCGAGTTCCTGGTCGTGTCGGGGTCGTTCAAGGCGTACCCGGTCTACGTGCTGCTGAGCATGGCCGGCTTGCTGGTGACCGGCATCTACATCCTGAAGGGGATTCAGAAGCTGTTGCACGGCCCGCTGAACGAGGAATGGGCCGAGTACCATCGCACGCAGCATTCGCTGGAGATCGAGCGGCGCGAGCTGATCGCGCTGGCCCCGCTGATGGCGCTGATGCTGATCACCGGGCTGTATCCGAACTGGGTCTTGCAGGTGATCAACGAGGGTGTGCTCCGCTTCCTGAGCGGGTAAGGGATGGCGATGACCGGGGACGAAGTGCGCATCGCATTGCCAACAGAGGCGCTGGAGCGTTTCTGCCGCCGCTGGCAGATTGACGAGCTTGCCCTGTTTGGCTCGGTGCTGCGTGATGACTTCGGCCCGGACAGCGACGTTGATGTGCTGGTGACGTTCGCGCCAGGGAGTGAGCGGTCACTGGACGATCTGATCGCCATGCAAGAGGAAGCTGAGGCGCTTTTCGGACGCCAGGTAGACCTGATCAACCGGCGCACGATTGAGGAAAGCCGGAATTATCTTCGCCGCCGGGCGATCTTGCGTTCGGCCAAGACGATCTATGTCGCGCGATCTGGCGTATCTGCTTGACACAGATTGACGGTGTGGAATGTGTGTAGGGGCATATTGATGCGGATTAGCACATCAACGCGGATACCAGGCGTGGCACGTAGGGGCGCTGCTCTGCTGCGCCCTGGTACACCTCACCCCCAGCCTCGCTGCGCTCGGCTTGCCCCCTCTCCAACGTGGAGAGGGGGTGGCGAAGCCCGCGCCAGTGGGCCGAGCGGGGGTGAGGCCCGTAGGGGCAGGTTTGTAAACCCGCCCCTACAGGCCGAGCGGGGTATCCGCGCTAATTCGTCAATCTGCATCAATGACCCCTACGAGGGCGCAGCAGAGCAGCGCCCCTACGGAACTGGTTCGCCACCTGACGTGGACGCGGACACCTAGACTCTCCTGCACGCATAGGAGGCTTATGCATGGTCATTACGTTTAGCGGTGTGTTGACGGGCATCCTCCTGACGCCGGTGATCGGCGCGGTGGTCATCCTGCTGCTCAAGAAGGAAGCCAAAGAGCAGGCGCGGATCGTCGCCGCCGTGACCACCGGCATTGCCCTGCTGCTGGCGCTCTTTGTCTTCTTCGGTTACAGCGTGGACGACGCCAACGCGGTCAACGGCGACGGCGGGACGTACTTCGCCTTCGAGGATCACGTCAAGTGGGTCGAGTCGGTGGGCATTTCGTGGCACCTGGGCGTGGACGGGATCAGCGCGCCGATGGTGTTGCTGGCGGCGCTGGCTGGCTTCACTGGCGTGCTCATCTCGTGGGGCATCGAAGACCGTCCGCGCGAATTCATGGCCTTCTTCCTGCTGCTGGTGGCCGGTGTCTTCGGCGTGTTCATGGCCGTTGACCTGTTCGTGCTGTTCTTCTTCTACGAGCTGGCCATCTTCCCCATGTACTTCCTGATCGTCATCTGGGGCTGGGAACGGACGCGCAAGTACGCTGCCATGAAGCTGACGCTCTATATCCTGGTCGGCTCGGTGTTTGCGCTGGTCGGGCTGCTGGTACTCTACTTCAAGGCGGGCGAGGCGACCGGCGTCTACAGCTTCGACTTCGTGGACCTGCACGCGGCGACGAAGGCCGGCGTCTTCGACACGCCGTTCTCGGCGGCGTGGTCGGCGGCGACGACGGCCAAGCTGTGGTTCCCGGTGGTCTTCCTGGGCTTTGGCGTGCTGGCCGGCGTGTGGCCGTTCCACAACTGGTCGCCGGATGGCCATGTAGCCGCGCCGACCGCCGTCTCGATGATCCATGCGGGCGTGCTGATGAAGCTGGGCGCGTTCGCGGCGCTGCGCGTCGGCGTGCAGTTGATGCCCGAAGGCGCGCGCGTGCATCTGCCCTGGATCGTCTTCCTGACGCTGATCAACGTGGTCTATGGCGCGCTGATCGCCATGCGCCAGCGCGATTTCAAGTATGTCATCGGCTTCTCGTCGGTCAGCCACATGGGGCTGGTGAGCATGGGCTTCGCCACCATGAACCTCACCGGCATGACCGGCGCCGGCCTGCAAATGTTCTCGCACGGCGTCATGACGGCCCTCTTCTTCGCTTGCGTGGGCATGGTCTACGACCGCGCCCACACGCGCGACATCCCCAGCCTGGGCGGGTTCGTCCAGAAAATGCCCTGGGTGGCAGTGGCCTTCATCATCGGCGGCTTCGTCAGTATGGGCATGCCCGGCCTGAGCGGGTTCGTGGCCGAGTTCCCGATCTTCGTCGGGCTGTGGGATGGGCCGGCTTTCGAGCCGGATCCGAACTGGCTGACGGGTTCGTTCAACTACTACGGGCTGATCGCGGTGATCGCGGCGCTGGGTATCATCGTCACAGCGGCCTACGTGCTGCGCGTCGTGGGACAGGTCTTCTTCGGCGAGTTCAACGCCGAGCGTTTCCCGCACGTTTCGGCGATCACCGTCTACGACAAGATCGCGCTGGTCATCCTCGTCTTCTGGCTGGTCTTGCTCGGCGTCTATCCGCGCTTGATGGCGCCGATGATCGAGTCCGGCGTCAGGCCGATTGTTTCGATGCTGGGAGGCTGACTTGGACTTCTCGACGGACGCCCAGGCGAGCGTCATTGCTATCCTACCCGAAATCCTGATGGTGGTGCTGGCCGTGCTTGTGCTGGCCCTCGACCTGCTCTGGCGGCGGGCGCAGCGCCAGGACATTGGCTACGTGGCCGGCTTCGGCCTGCTGGGGATCGCCGCAATTGTCTTCCTGGTGGGTATCCCTCCGCAGAGCGGGGAACTGAGCGACCAGCTTGTGCTCGGCGGGATGGTGCGCCACGATGACATGGCCCAGATTTTCCGGGTGATGGTCCTGTTGGCGGGCGGCATTGGCGCGCTGATCACGATGGGCATTCCCAAGCTGCGCGCGCGCGGCGATTTCTACGCCATCCTGATCGCCTCGATCATCGGGGCCAGCCTGGCCTGCGCCGCTGCCGACCTGATCATGGTCTTCCTGGCGCTGGAGACGCTCTCGATCACCTTGTACGTGCTGGCCGGCTACCTGCGCGACGATGATGCCAGCACCGAGGCGGGCCTCAAGTACTTCCTCTTCGGCGCGTTCGCTTCGGCGATGACGCTCTATGGCCTGTCGCTGGTCTATGGGCTGACCGGCAAGACGAACCTCTACGAGCTGGGCCGCCTGGTGGCCACCAACGGTCTCAACGAGCCGCCGGTGATCGTCGCCCTGGCCCTGGTCATGGTCGGCTTTGCCTTCAAGATCAGCGCCGTGCCGTTCCACTTCTGGACGCCGGATGTCTATGAGGGTGCGCCCACCTCGATCACCGCTGTGCTGAGCACGGCCAGCAAAGCGGCCAGCATGGGGCTGCTGCTGCGCTTCTTGCTGGCGGTCTTCCCGCCCGCCGAGCTGCTCGGCGCTGCCGAGTCGGTTGCCGATTACAGCGCCTTGTGGGTGCAGCTTGCGGTGGTGCTGTCGGTCGTCTCGATGACGCTGGGCAACCTGCTGGCCCTGGTACAGACCAACATCAAGCGCCTGCTGGCCTACTCAACCATCGCCCATGCCGGCTACGTGCTGATGGGTGTGGCGGCCATTTCTACCGACAAGAGCGGCGACGGCGCGGCGGCGGTGGCCTTCTACATGTTCATGTACGTGCTCTCCAATATGCTGGCCTTCGCGGTAGTCATCCTCTTCACCCAGGCGACCGGCAGCGAGCAGATTCGCGACCTGGCCGGTTTCAGCCGGCGCAGCCCCTGGCTGGGGCTGGCCATGACCCTGGCTCTGCTCAGCCTGGCGGGTATTCCCCCGGCGGCGGGCTTCGTCGGCAAGTTCCTGCTCTTCCGCGCGGCGGTGGACGCCGGGCTGGTCTGGCTGGCGTTGGTCGGCGTGGTCAACGTGATCGTCGGCCTGTACTACTACCTGATCATCGTCAGGGTCATGTACATGGAAGAAAGCCCGTCCGACGAGCCGGTGCCGGTGGAACTGCCCTTCAAGTGGGCGTTGGCGATTTCGGCGGCGGGCGTGCTGCTCTTTGGCACGATCCTGGTCTCGCCGCTGCTCGACTGGGCGACGGATGCCGCGCACGCGCTGTATGTGCTGCTGTAGCGCGGTTCGGTGCTGAGGTAGTGAGGGCGATCCGCAAGGGGGTGCATTCGGATTTGGGGGCAGGTGCAGAGATCGGTTGCAGACCTCACCCCCCGGCCCCCTCTCCATATACGGAGAGGGGGAGTAAGTATCTGG
>JAGPFT010000269.1 GCA_018056405.1 Anaerolineae bacterium | reverse complement strand
GTGCAGCGAACAGAGCGGATTATACCGCCTGCCGCCGCCCCGTACAGGGTGCGCATAAGACCTGCCAGGCGATTTGCCCGCGCTCTTTAGCCTCACCCCCAGCCTCGCTACGCTCAGCTTGCCCCCTCTCCACGTCGTGGAGAGGGGGCAGCGAGGCCCGCGTCAGTGGGCCGAGCGGGGGTGAGGGTCCGTAGGGGCGTATCGCCATACGCCCCTACGAGCAGGCTGACGCGCGGCGGATTTTGATGCGATTGCCCTGAGAGTACTGCGTCCACGAACAACCTGTCGCCAGGGGAAGTTCGGGAATGTTCGCTGAACGCCTCCCCCCTCAATCCCCCCTCCGGCGAAGCTAGAGGGGGGACGATCTGGCAGGCCGCCCGCCCCTTCCCCTGGCTTTGCTGGGGGAAGGGGTTGGGGGATGGGGGCCTTCGGCCTCTGCCTGACAACTTGTTCGTGGATCCCCGAAGGTACAGAAAACCGGGCCACGCGCGACCCGGTTTGCCGATTGCTCTTCTTCCCCGCAGCCCCAGCTAGGCCTCGCCGAGCAGCTTGCGCTCGACGTAGGCCATCATCCGCTCGCGCACGTTCTCGAAGGGGATGCGATCCAGTACGGGCACGAAGAAGCCGTCCACGACCAGCTTCTCGGCTTCCTTGCGCGGCAGCCCGCGCGACATCAGGTAGAACAGCACTTCCTCCTCGATCTGCCCGGTGGCCGAAGCGTGCGTGCAGCGCACGTCGTCGGCCTGAATCTCCAGGCCGGGGATGCTGTCCGAGCGGGCGTCGTCGCTCATGATCATGGTGCGATTGGCCTGGAAGCCGTCGGTCTTTTGCGCGCCGGGCAGCGCCTTGATCATGCCCTGCCACACCGCCCGCGAATGATCCTTGAGCACGCCCTTGAACAGCAGGTCGGACGTGGTGTGCGGCGCGTTGTGGTTCTGCTGCGTGTCCAGGTCCATGAGCTGCCGGTCGTCGGGGAAGTAGAGTGCGCTCATGCGCCCCCACGAGCCGCGCCCGTCCAGGTCAATCTCCATGAACGCCTTGACCAACTTGCCGCCCATCTGCCCGGTGATCCAGTCAAGGTGTCCGTCGTTGCCGACGCGGGCGCGCTGCGTGCTGAACTCGAACATGCTGCGGCCCCAGTCCTGCAAATTGACGAAGCGCAGCGTCGCCCCGTCCCCGACGATCAGCTCGGTCGCGCCGATGAAGCTGGCGTCGTCGGGCATGGCCGGCGAGAGGCTCTCGTGCAGGTAGTCAATGGACGCGCCCTCTTCGAGCACGACCAGCAGATGGCCGAGCGTAGCGGCGGGGCGGCTGGCGTAGAAGATGCTGTGCGCGGGCAGCGTCACCGCCTGGCCGCGCGGCACGTAGAGGAAGACGCCATGCGTCCACAGCGCCGCGTTGAGCGCGGCGAACTTGCCATGCTCCGGCGTGACGGCGTGCGTCATCAGGTGGCGGCGCACCAGGTCGGCGTGGTCGCGGGCGGCGCCGCGCAGGTCAGTGAAGATGACGCCCTGGCGGGCCAGCGTCTCGCTCACTTCCTGGTGCACAAGCCTGTCATCCACGAAGGCGAGCATCCCGCCTTGTTCGTCGCCGAGCAGGGGGCGGCGGTTGTCGGCGGGGATGTCCTCCACGCGCCCGCCGTTGGGCGCGCGCAGGACGCCCGCGCTGTCCCAGTTGATGTGCCGGTAATCAGTGCGCCGCCAGGCTTCGTCGCTGGTGGTGGGCATGGGCAGCGCCTCGTAGATGTCCCAGGCAGCCAGGCGGGCTTCGCGCAGCCAGGCCGGCTCGCTGTAACGCGCGCTCAACGCCTCGACATCGGCGCGGGTGAGCGGCGGCGCTTGAAATTCACGTGCAACACGACGACGGGTTGCCACAGGCGTTCCTCTTTCAGGGTGGTTGGTTATTGGTAATTGGTTATTGGTGATCAGTTATCAGGGATCGGTTGTCAGGTGTCCGTTGGGGCGGAGTTGAGAGCCGCCCCAGGGTGCGCTTAGCCGATCGAGCCTTCCATCTGAAGCTGGATCAGGCGGTTCATCTCGATGCTGTATTCCATCGGCAACTCTTTGGTCAGCGGCTCCAGGAAGCCGTTGACCACCATCGCATTGGACTCATCTTCGGTCAGGCCACGGCTCATCAGGTAGAAGAGCTGGTCGTCGCCGATCTTGCTGACCGTTGCCTCGTGGCCGACGGTGACGCTCGGATTCTCGATCTCGATGTACGGATACGTGTCCGATTCGCTGTGATCGTCCAGCAGCAGGGCGTCGCAGACGACGGTGCTCTTGGCGTGCGCCGCGTCGGGATAGACCTTGAGCAGGCCGCGATAGCTGCTGCGTCCGCCATCCTTGCAGATGGACTTGCTGATGATCTGGCTGGTGGTGTTGGGCGCAATGTGCACGGCCTTGCCGCCCGCATCCTGAATCTGGTTGCGCCCGGCGAAGGCAATGGACAGAATCTCGCCGTGCGCGCCCGGCTCCAGCAGGTAGACCGACGGGTACTTCATGGTGATCTTGCTGCCCAGGTTGGCATCCACCCACTCGTGGGAGGCGTCGCCGTGCACTAGGGCGCGCTGCGTCACCAGGTTATAGACGTTATCCGACCAGTTCTGGATGGTCGTATAGCGCGAGCGCGCGCCGCGCTTGACGACGATCTCGATCACGCCGCTGTGCAGGCTGTCGGTGGAGTAGGTGGGCGCGGTGCAGCCCTCGACATAGTGCAGGAACGCGCCTTCGTCCACGATGATCATCGTGCGCTCGAACTGGCCGATGCTGGCCGTATTCAGGCGGAAGTACGCTTGCAGGGGCATCTCGATGCGCACGCCCGGTGGGACGTAGATGAACGACCCGCCCGACCACACCGCCGTGTTCAACGCTGCGTATTTGTTGTCGTGGGCGGGGATCACCGTGCCGAAATACTGGCGAAAGAGGTCTTCGTGGTCTTTCAGCCCGTGCTCGATGCTCTTGAAGATGACGCCCTGCGCCTCTAGCTCCTTGCGCACCTGGTGGTAGACCATCTCTGAGTCGTACTGAGCGCCGGCGCCGGCCAGGAACTTCTGCTCGGCTTCGGGGATGCCCAGCCGGTCGAAGGTGCGCTTGATGTTCTCTGGCACTTCGTCCCACGAACGGGCTTCCTGCTCGGCGGGCTTGACGAAGAAGTAGATGTCGTCCTCGCGCAGGCCCGACAAGTCCGGCCCCCAGGTGGGCACGGGCTTGCTCTGGTAAATCTCCAGCGCCTTGAGCCGGTAGGCGCGCATCCATTCCGGCTCGCCCTTCATCTCGCTGATCTGGCCGACGATCTCGGCGTCGAGGCCCTTGCGCGCCTTGAAGACGTAAGTATCGGGATCGCGGAAGCCGTACTGTTCGTCGTAGGTTTCGCGGATGCCCTGAAGCTGCTCTGCATCACCCATGATGATTGCTCCGTTGGTTAAGGCTATCAGCGTTCAGCCATCAGCGAGAAGCAAGAACAAAGGCGCTGTCCTGCTGCGCGCAGTGGGAACCTTCGCTCTTCGCGCTTCCCTGCCTGCTGACAACTGACGGCTCAGCGCTGATGGCTGACTGCTATTTCCCGCTGCCGTTCTGCTTCTCGCGCAGCCAGTCGTAACCGTGCTCTTCGAGGTGCAGCGCCAGGTCCGGCCCGCCGCTTTCCACGATCTGCCCGTCCATCATGATGTGCACGAACTGCGGCTTGATGTAGTTGAGGATGCGCTGGTAGTGGGTGATGACCAACACGCCCAGGTTCGGGCCGTAGAGAGCATTGACGCCCTCCGAGACCACGCGCAGCGCGTCAATGTCCAGGCCGGAGTCGGTTTCATCCATGATGGCAATTTTCGGCTCCAGCATGGCCATCTGCAGGATTTCGGCGCGCTTCTTCTCGCCGCCGGAAAAACCGTCGTTGAGATAGCGTCCGGCGAAGTCGTGATCCATGCGCAGCATGTCCATTTTCTCGATCATCAGCTTGCGGAAGGCGGGGATGGCGATGCCCTTGTCTTCCGGGTTCGCCGCGCGCCGCCGGGCGTTCAGCGCATTGCGCAGGAAGTTGGCGACGGTGACGCCGGGGATGGCGACAGGATACTGGAAAGCCATGAACAGGCCCAGCCGGCTGCGCTCGTCCGGCTCCAGGCTCAGGATGTCCACACCGTCGAAAATGATCTGCCCGGCGGTGACCTCATAGGCGGGATGGCCCATGATCGTGTTGGAGAGAGTGCTCTTGCCAGAGCCGTTCGGCCCCATCAGCGCGTGAATCTCTCCCTGGCGGACGATCAGGTTGACGCCCCTCAGAATCGGCTGGTTTTCGACACTGACATGCAGATTGCGAATTTCTAGCGCAGCGCCCATCGGTATGCTGTATCTCCTCACTGACTGCGGTGTTCCCTGGCCGCGCCCGCTCAGCGTGTGGGCGTCCGGCAGACAACCAAGTCTCTCTCAATTGAGAACGCTTGGCAATAGTTCTAGCCGTGATTATAACAGGTAGGCGGAGAGAAGCCAATAAGCAAGATGGTTATCTTATAAAAACCTAATGTGGGCGCGTTTGTCTAGGCCGCCGCTGCTGCCTTATACTCTGCTCAGTACGAACTTCGGCCCTACGCAGAGGAGTACGGATCATGTCCGACCAACCGCTAGACCCTGGCAGTGTGGCGCGCGCGCAGAAGGAGCACCTGGTGCGCGAGGCGCTGCGCGAAATCTACGACCCGGAAATCGGCCTCAACGTGATCGAGCTGGGGCTGGTGCGCGAGGTGCTCGTCGAAGACGACAGGCTGCACCTGGTGATGATCCTGACCACGCCGTTCTGTCCCTACGCGCCGCAACTGCTCGAAGCAACACGGCGCAGAGCGCAGGAGGCACTTGGCGTACCCACGACCATCGAGGTCGGCATGGAAATCTGGGACCCCTCGATGGCTGAGGAGGGCGTGCTGAGCGACTGGGGGTTGTTCTAGGCGGCGTCGGGAGGTTGTTCCTCCCCCCTTCTGCCTACGAGCGCGCTCTTTGCCAGATGCTACCGTTTT
>JAGPFT010000268.1 GCA_018056405.1 Anaerolineae bacterium | reverse complement strand
AGGTCTCGCCCGCCTTACCTCACCCCCGGCCTCGCTACGCCCGGCTTGCCCCCTCTCCATGCTGGAGAGGGGGAGACGAGGCGCGTCAGCGCCGAGCGGGGGTGAGGTCTCGCCCGCCTTACCTCACTCCCCGGCCTCGCTACGCTCGGCTTGCCCCCTCTCCATGCTGGAGAGGGGGGGACGAGGCGCGTCAGCGCCGAGCGGGGGTGAGGTCTCGCCCGCCTTACCTCACCCCCGGCCTCGCTACGCTCGGCTTGCCCCCTCTCCAGCATGGAGAGGGGGGGACGAGGCGCGTCAGCGCCGAGGGGGGGTGAGGTCTCGCCCGCCTTGCCTCACCCCCCGGCCTCGCTACGCTCGGCTTGTCCCCTCTCCATGCTGGAGAGGGGGAGACGAGGCGCGTCAGCGCCGAGCGGGGGTGAGGTCTCGCCCGCCTTACCTCACCCCCGGCCTCGCTACGCTCGGCTTGCCCCCTCTCCATGCTGGAGAGGGGGAGACGAGGCGCGTCAGCGCCGAGCGGGGGTAGTCCAGCGGACAAGTTTCACCAAGGTGTTTTCCTCCTGGTTCTGGATAGTCAGCCGCAGCCCGGTCTGTTGCACCAGTACGTCTCATCGCCTCCCAATGGGGACCATGATGCCACGTCCGTGTAAGGGCAGTCCTGGCGCAGTGTTAGAAGCGTCCCTGCGCTATGCGAGCGTTGCGCAAGAAAGGGGAATGCCGCCCTCAGCGGCGGACAAAGACCGTCGGCCAGCACCGCACGCGCACCAGCCAGCCTTTGCTATCCAGCGCGACGAACCCCCCGGCGGCCAGGCGCAGCGCCATGCCCAGCGCCAACACGGTCGTCAGGCTCAGCGAGGTGTTGGCAAGCTGGCTGCCCAGCAGCGGCCCGACGAAGACCGCCAGCAGCACGACCTGGTTGTAGACAGTCATGAAGCGCGTCAGATTCTCGGCGGGCGCGTTCTCGCTGAAGTAACCGAAGAGGCTGATGCTCGTCATCGTCCAGCCCGCGCCGGAAAGCACCGCTCCGATCAAGGTGGGCAGCAGGCTCGATGCGACGACCAGGACGCCCGCCGCCACACCAGTCACTGCCATGCCGATGGCGATGGTCATCAGCGCCCCGATGTGGCGCACGATGCGATAGGTGACGGCGGCGATGAGCGCCGCTGCTGCCAGTTCCGCGACAGAGAAGACTGACACAAAGGCCTCGTCCGCGCCTAGCTCGTCCATCAGGCGCAGCGGGATGATCGCCGAGATGGAAAAAAAGGCCACGTGCACGAGTGCCGCAATGAGAGCCGTGCGGCGGAAAGCCAGCGACTGCCAGGGGCGCACCGGTGAGTGGTCGGGCGGGGAGATGTCGGCGGGGGCGAGTTCCCGCGTGCGCTGGACGTTAATGAAACTGCCCAGCGAAAGAGCGAAGGACGC
Source organism: Anaerolineae bacterium (assembly GCA_018056405.1). GTDB lineage: Bacteria > Chloroflexota > Anaerolineae > Aggregatilineales > Aggregatilineaceae > UBA2029. The sequence continues at coordinate 3,590 of JAGPFT010000268.1, read as the reverse complement.
GACGAACATCACCTGATAATTGACCGGGAACGGCATCAGTTCCAGCCACAGGCCGAAGGCCAGCGTGCTTATCCCTACGGCCATGTTATAGGCGAGCGACCGGCGACCGAGCAGCACCGTAAGCCGGGAGGATTCGACTGCCTGGCGCATCAGCACGAGGAACAGCACTGAGCTGACGCCGTTGGCTGCCGCCGGGAGCGCGACCGCGACAACCAGCCACCAGGGTTGCATTTCAGCGGGAAACAGGGGCGTGAACGCCGGCAGCAGGAAGGTCAACCGGTAGAGCAGGCCCGGCCACCACATAGCCTGAGTGAGGGTGGTATGTCGCCCGCGCCACCAAGCCGCCCACGCCGACGTGATCAGCGCGATCAACGAAGGTAGCGCCGCCAGCCACCCCAGCAGCGCCGCTGAGGCATCCAAGCGGATGGCATAGACCGACAGGAAGCGCGCCGTCGCGGGCGCGGCCAGCCCAAACCAGGTGATGTCCAGCACCAGGTGACGGAAGTTCGCCCGGCTTTGGCTGGCGTCCAGTAAGGAGGCAGTCGCGTCGTCTTGGTCGTCCATCACTCTCGTCTTGTTGTGCCTGGGCAGCCCACCGCAAACCGGCACCCCGCGACGCGATGCGTGCCGGGCGCGCTGGCAATTCAGCGCCCTCATGATCATCTTGTTTGGCGGGCGTGTCAAGCGCCAGGTGAACGCTTTCTGCACTACGCCTGACCGACGCCGGACTTCCGAAGAGTTGCAGGCTTCGGAGGTCTTTTTCGGCACGCTGCCGCTCCGCTTATGGGAAGCGTTTGAAGTGGTAGAGCCGGTTGCCAGCCAGCAGATACATGTTGTTGCGCGCCACAGAGTCCGCGTAGAAGCCGCGCGCATCCTGAAAAGCGTCGTGCGGGTTGCGCGGGCGGTAGCCCTGGTTGAACGTCCCGGCCCACGACGTTTCGTAGACGGTTTCGTTCGTGCCATCCACGATGTAGAGATTGCGCGAGGCCGGGTCGTTGTCCACGAACAACGCTGCCCCGCTGCTGATCGCGCCGGGGGGAGCCTGGCGGAATTCGAACGGCTCCTCCTCGACGATGCCCTGCACGTTGCGCCGGTAGCGCCGCACCGTCCCGTCGGCGAAGAGGATATAGACGGCTCCATCGTCGCTGATCCCGAAATCCACCGCGCCGGCCAGGTTGGGAAGCTGGTCGCCGTTGAAGTACTCTTCGGGCGCGTTGGGGTAGCTCTCGGCTCCGGCGGGCGGGACGTAGCGCCAAATCTGGTTGGCGGGGGGATCCATCACATACAGGTTGCTGCGATACACGGCCAGGGCGGCCGGCTCCTGCCAGCGCCCCTCAGTGACCAGCGTCTGGGCGCTGGTGAAGTAGGTCGGCGAATAGGCGATGAGCAGGCCGTTGGCGTCCAGCGCGACGAGCACGTTCTTGGGGCGCGTGCCGCCGTCGGCCAGCCACTCGATGTCAATGAGGCGGCCCACTGTGAAGTTGCCCGTCGCCCCGCTGATCGTCTGCCCCGTCCAGATCACCCGCGTGTCGCCGCTGTCGGTCAGCCCGTCGCCGCGTTCGTTGAGCGTGTTGTGGTAGACCACGCCGTTCCTGCGATCCAGCGCGTACAGATCAACGCCGCCGTGCACGACCGGCGAGGCCATCTCCGCGTCGCGCGGGTAGGTGCGCAGCAACGTCAGGTCACGGCGCACCACATCGTCGAAGCAGTCGAGGTAATTCTCGGCGTCAGCGCGTATGGTCAGCACATTGGGGTCGTTGGGGCGCAGTACCTCGGCCCGCTCGGCCAGGTCGAGCACCTCTACCCATAGCGGGCGCAGCGCCGGGTTCTCACAGCTCCCCCCCGACAGGCGCAGTGCGTCGGCGTGGGCGGCCTGGGCGCGCTCCATGTACTTCTGGAACTCGCTCTTTTCCGCGCCGAGCAGGGCCATGCCCACTGCCGCCACGACGATCACCACCGGGATCATGACCGCCAGGCCGATGGCGATGTTGGTCGGGATGGCCGAGCGACGGCCTTCTTCTGGCTCTGGCACCAGCCGGTCGAGCACCCCCGCCAGGAAGTCCACCCCAGCCAGCGCCGCGACCAGCACGGCGCGCAGGCCCTGGCGTCCGCGCTGAGCGACGGCTGCGCGCGCGCGGTCGAGCGGGGTCGGGCCGGCAGGCAACGGGGGCGCGGCGGGCGGCTCAACGCCATCTGCATCCGGCCCGCCACTGAAGCGCCCCGCCGCACCTCCCAGAGTCGCGCGCAGCCGCGCCGCGCGCCCGCCGGTCGTGGCGTTGCCTGGAACGTCCGCGCGAACAGGCGCGGGCGACGGCGTCTCGCTGGCCGGGATCGGCGGGACGGCCAGGACTTCCGCTTCCCGGACAGGTGGAATGTCAAGCGGGGGCAGCGCAGCCCCGACGGGCGCAGGCACTTCGTCGGCCAGGGCCAGCATCTCAGCGGGGAACGTCTCAACAAATGGCGATTCGGCGGGGGATGGCGCGGGTTTTGCCTCCACGTCTCGCTCGTCTGGGGCGGTCTCCTCTCGCACCGGCGGCGACTCGCGCAGCGCATCCTGACCCCAGTCCACCTCGGAGCCGCTGACCGGGCTGATCGCCGGTTGGGGCTTGCGCGGTTCGCGCAGGCTGTGCCGGAGCGCGTAACGCTCTGCGTCCGGCGCGCCCGGCGGCACGAAAGCAATGGCGCTGACGGCCAGATGCTTGCTGCTGAGAGTCTTGAGCCGCCCCAAGACATCAGCCAGAGTACCCTCGCCCAGCACAATGTCGAAGATGGTGGTAGGAGCGTGCTGCAGGCTTTCGTCGCAGAGTAACAGCATGTCGCCGGGCGCAACGGCCAAGCGCGTAAGCTGGATGTCCGGCGGATCGCCGCTGCCCAACGGCAACAGGTTGATCACCAGCGGATCGCGGCGTTCTTCCGGGAAGAATGTCAGGCCGCCTGCCCCGCGCCAGGCCATGAACGAGCGCCCCGCACGCGCTACATACAGATCATCCCCGTGCAGGACCAGGGCCAGCGCGTTAACTGGCTCCCCGGCAGGGTCGTTCAGAATATGGCGGTTGATGGCGGCCAGCGCCTCGCGCAGCCCGCCGGTGATGCCGCCGCTGCTGCCGAAGTAGGTGTCCGCGCCAAGCTGGGCCAGAGTCTCGAAGTAGGGTGCGGGCGCGCGCGATTCGCCGTGCGGCGTGACCAGAATGACGAAGGCGTGCCCTTCACGCGCGCGGGGGGCGTGGCGTGGCGCAAGCTCGGCCAGCGCGCCGGGCGGCGGCACGCGCACCGCCCGTCCCCCCACGACCAGCACATGCCCGACCCGTGCCTGTACGTCCTCTGGCATGACCTTTACCCCGTTCGCTGCCACCTTACCATGCAGGGCCATGCCCTGATTGTACCGCAAGTCGAGCCTTCGAACGCAGCCGTGCGCCCGCAAGGGTCCACGAACGAGTTGTCAGGCAGTGGCCGAAGGCCCCCATTCTTGCAGGGGTAGGTTTTTAATTCTCTGAGCGAAGAGCATCTCTATGCGCTCCGTTCAAACCGTTGAAAACCTACCCCTGACAGCGGAGGCCCCTCCCCCTGGCTCCCTCCCCAGCTGAGTGTAC
>JAGPFT010000267.1 GCA_018056405.1 Anaerolineae bacterium | reverse complement strand
CTCTCCACACGCGGAGAGGGGACTGAGCCAGATACTTACTCCCCCTCTCCGTATATGGAGAGGGGGCCGGGGGGTGAGGTCTGCAACCGATCTCTGCACCTGCCCCCAAATCCGAATGCACCCGCGCCGCAGCGCCGCAGAGCGGGGGGGCGTGCAAAGACTGTCCGCGACTCGCTCCACCAACCTCACCCCCTGGCCTCGCTGCGCTTGGCCTTTCCCCCTCTCCGCAACGTGTACAGACCGGAGAGGGGGCGGCGAGGCGCGCGTCAGTAGGCCGAGCGGGGGTGAGGTCAAGCCAGGGCGCAGCACAGCAACGCCCAGAACCAGACTTCCGAAGTTCCCAAAACTTCGGAAGTCTCTTTCTACGCCCTGCTGCACTTTGCAGCCGCGCGCCCGCCCCCTATAATAGCCGTTTCAAGAACGCTGGCCATCAAGGAGACGCCCGTGCCCCTCGCCCTGACCTCCACAGTATGCTACGGTGATCTGGTGATGCTTGTCGGCAAAGACCGTCGCACCTTTCTGCGCACGGTGACCCCCGGTGAGAGCTTCCAGTGTCACCTGGGCGTCATTGCCTTCGACGACCTGGCCGGCGTCCCTTATGGCACGCAGGTGCCCACCCACCTGGGGCATAAGATGTTCGTGCTGACGCCACACACCGACGACCTGATCCGCCACCTGCAACGTGAGGGGCAGATCATCTTCCCCAAAGACCTGGGCTACATTGTGCTCAAGCTGGGCATCCGCCCTGGCGTGCAGGTCATCGAGGCGGGCACGGGCAGTGGTGCGCTGACCCTCACCCTGGCTCAGCTTGTCGGCGAGGAAGGGCACGTCTTCAGCTACGAGCGGCGCGAGCGGATGCAGGCGCGGGCCATGGCCAACCTGCGCCGCCTGGGGCTGCTGGATCGCGTGACATTCCACCTGCACGACATCGCCGAAGGATTTTTCGAACGCGAAGCGCACGCCCTGTTCCTGGACGTGCGCGAGCCATGGCTGTACCTGGATCAGGCGCGCGCCGCCCTGCGCGGCGGCGGGTTTTTCGGCGCGATTCTGCCCACCGTCAACCAGGTGATCGCCCTGGCTGAGCGGCTCTACGACGGCCCCTGGTACTTCCTGGAGATCGAAGAGATCGTCCGCCGCACCTACAAAACCATCCCCGCGCGCATCCGCCCTGACGATCAGATGGTGGGACACACAGGCTTTCTGATCTTCGCCCGCGCTGTCGAGCGCGAGGAGCGAGGCGAGCGGGACGATGGCGGGGAGTCCGAGTCGGACGACGACCTCGACGCGGACGCCTCGGACGAATGAGCGCTGCCAGAAAAAAATAACAGGGGGCGCTGAGCACCCCCTGCCCTATAGCAAATGCCCTTTGTCGAGCGCGGGCGCAGCTAGTCTTCCTTTTCCTCTTCCTCTTCGCGGCGGCGGATCAGTTCAGGCTCGGCAGAAACCTCGGCCTCAACCTCTTCTTCCTCGGCGGCCAGGTACGACGTGGAGACAATCACATCGCCGCTATCCACCAGGTAGATCACGCCGGGCAATTCCGGCAGCGCCGAGACCAGGATGCTGTCGCCCACTTCGCGCAGCCCCGCCAGGTTTACCTCGATCTCGGCGGGCAAGTCCGTCGGCAGGCACTCGATCAACACGTGGGTCATCTCATGGTTGACCACACCGCCCGCCTCTTCAATCGCTTCCGCGCTGCCAACCAGAACGACCGGCACTTCGGTGCGGATGGCCACATCCATGCGCACGCGGTAGAAATCCACGTGCAGCACGTCGCCGTGAAGGGGGTCGCGCTGAACCTGGCGCACCAGGACGTTGTGCTGCTCGCCATCAATACTTAACTGAATCAGGTGCGAGCCGCCGGCTTCGCGCAACACAGGGCGCAGCTCTAGCCCGTCCACCTGGAGCGGCACCGGATCAAATGTTGGGCCGTACAGCACGCCGGGGATCATCCCTTCAGCGCGCATCTGCTTGACCTGTTTGCCGGTCAGCTCACGCTTGGTCGCTTCGAGCACGATTAGGTTAGCCATCGAAATACGTTCTCCTCGATCTACCAGCGTGTCGAGCCGGCCCGCCACGCCTGTCTATGTGCGCTCTTGCCACAAGTTGCCGCCCAGACTCCTACCCATTCACGCCCTTCGAGCGCAATCTCACACCCAGACTGCTCAGGGATGGGTAAGGCGGCACACAGCGGCAGCAATTGTAATAGAGCGCGTGCCGAGCGTCAATGGTTGATGCGCGCTTCGTCTCGACGCGGCCCGCTGCGCACGCTATCATTGCGCAGGTGCCTCAATACAGCAGGTTCAGGGGCAGGCAGACACCAGACAGGTCTGGGTTTAGAACGGCTCTGCACTTGACCTCACCCCCGCTCGGCGCTGGCACGCCTCACTTCCCCCTCTCCAATGTGGAGAGGGGGAAAGCCGAGCGCAGCGAGGCCAGGGGGTGAGGTCAACAGGACGCCATGTTCTGCCTGGTATGCGGCTGTCCGCCCCTGACCGGCCACAGGAGAGCAGATGCACAACACCCTATCGCGCGGGGAACGGCTGGCGCTGCTGGCGATTCTGCTGGCCGGAGCCTGGCTGCGCTTCCAGCACATGGGCAGCATCGAGGTCAACATTGACCAGGTGTATCCAATCTGGCAGGCGCTGCACACGCTGGACGCCGGGCAGTTCCCGCTGGCCGGGCAAGGTACCTCCGTCCTCTTCGACAACCCCCCGCTGGCCGGGTACCTCACCCTGCCCGTCGTCGCCTTGACGCGCCAGACGCTCGCCGTGTACGTGTTCACCATCGCTCTCAACACGCTTGCCGTGTGGCTGGTTTATCGCGGGCTGCGGCGGTTGCTGGGCACGCGGGCGGCGTTGGTGGGGGCGGCACTCTTCGCCGCCAACCCCTGGATCATCGAGGATAGTCGTCGCACATGGGTGCAGGCATTGGCCCCCTTCTTCGTGGCGCTTGTCTTCTGGGCGCTGACGCCCGTCCTCACCGGGCAGACGCGCCACCCCGCCCGCCGGACGCTCATTGCCCTGATCGGGCTGGCCCTCTTCGCCCACAGCTACCTGCTCGCCTACGCGCTGGTCGCACCAGTAGGACTGCTCCTGCTCGTCTACTGGCGGCGGGTGCCCAGGCGCGCGCTGGTGGCCGGGGGAGCTGTGTTCGCCGCGCTGCTGGCCCTCTACGCCGCCGGCCTGTTCCAGAACTGGGAGCGCACGACGAGCCGCGCCGAGTCCTTCGCCGCGGGCGAAGCGCGCCTGTCGGACGAGGCACTCGGTCACGCCCTGCGCCTGGTCAGCGGCGGCGGGTATGCGGACGTACGCGGCGTGAACGCCCCGGCGGATGATGCTGCGTTGCGCCAGGACCTCAGCGCCGTCATTCACGCCGTGTGGGTGGCACTGATCGCGCTCGGCGCGGGCGTTGCGCTTCGCACCTGGCGGCGCTCTCCCGATCCTCAGCAGCGCGATGGGGCGTTGATCCTGCTGGTCTGGTTCGCCCTGCCCGTCCTGCTGATGAGCTACGTCTCGCGCGCTGTGCATCCCTTCTACCTGCTGTTGACTATCCCCGCCGGGTATGGACTGGCCGCCTACGCCCTGCGCCCCCTGCTGAGCCGGCGTGCGGGCTTGCTGATCGTCGGCGCGCTGGTCGTCGCTACCGGCGCGCTCAACGGGCTGAATGCCGTCCGCTTCGCCCAGAACACCGCCGCGCACCCCAGCGAAGACCTGCCGGAGACGCTGCCGCTGGCCGAGTTAACGGCGCTTGGCGAGCGCATTCGCGCCGCCCGCGAGCCGGGCATGGCCGTGCTCGCGCCGATGGACGAATGGACGGTGGAAGTCATGGCCGGACGCGCTATCCGCGCCGAGCGCCTGAGCGCCTTCGAGCGGGCGCTGATCGTGCCGCAGGGCGGCGCGCTGATCGTCACCGTCCAGCGCGCAGGCGAAGCTCCCGCCCCGCCGCCGCTTTATGCGGAGCCGGTTGAGCCGCCGCTGCTCCTCGACGACGGGGCGACCATCCGCCTGTGGGCCGTCGCGCCCGACCGCCTGCCCATTGCCCACCCCGCCGACACCCCGTCGGACATTGGCCTGCGCTTCGCCGGCTGGACGCTGAACGGCGACCTGTCGCCCGGCGCGACCGCCACACTCGATCTGTTCTGGCGCGTGGAGACGCTGCACCCTGACCGGGGCATCTGGATGTTCGCGCCCTTCGCGCATCTCTATGACAGGAGCGGGACTCGCCTGGTGGTGGTGGACGGCGCGCCGATCCCGGCGCTGGCCTGGTCGGTCGGCGATCTGCTGGCCTACCGCCTGACAGTGAGCATCCCGCAGAATGCTGCCGGGCCGTTCGCCCTGCGCGCCGGGCTGTTCGATGGAGTCCGCACGCGCGAAGACGGAACGCCGGGGGTCAACGCCCTCTTCCGCCTGGATGCTGAAGACAGCTCGCAGGTCGCCCCGGACATCCCCCTGGTCACGCCGTGAGGGACGTTCCCGGAGGGGCATATGGCCCTACACCCCTACGGACCTCACCCATGCTCGGCCCACTGAGGCGGGCCTCGCCGTCTCCCTCTCCAACGTGGCTATACATGACCCACATCTTGGGCCGTGCCTGTTTTTCCCCTCATCCCCGACCCTTCCTCCTCGTGAGGGGAAGGGAGAAAAGCTGCGGGCCTGCTCCCCTTCCCTCTGTGCAGCGTGGGGGAAGGGGCTGGGGGATGGGAGGCAAGGGAGCGCGCCGAGTGTAGCGAGGCTGGGGGTGAGGTATACGGGCGCAGCAGAGCAGTGCGCCCTACGGGCTGTGCGCCGAAAGAGACTTCCGAAGTTACGAAAACTTCGGAAGTCCGGCGGCGGGCAAGGCGCAAAATGGTATTCAGCAGTTCAGATTTCCGGGTGCATTCGGATTTGGGGGCAGGTGCAGAGATCGGTTGCAGACCTCACCCCCGGCCCCCTCTCCATATACGGAGAGGGGGAGTAAGTATCTGGCTCAGTCCCCTCTCCGCGTGTGGAGAGGGGATTGAGGGGTGAGGTAAACCCGCGCCGCGGGCTTCTCAACCGATCCATCACAGAG
>JAGPFT010000266.1 GCA_018056405.1 Anaerolineae bacterium | reverse complement strand
GTTGAGCAGCGCGCGGGCCAAGGCCGCGCCCTCAGCGGGATCGGTGCCCGCGCCCAGCTCATCGAGGATGACCAGCGACTCGTGGTCGGCCTCGTCCAGGATGCCGATGATGGTCGTCATATGCGAGGAGAAGGTCGAGAGCGACTGCTCGATGCTCTGCTCGTCGCCGATGTCGGCGAAGATGTCGCGGAAGACGGTCAGGCGCGACCCCGGCGCGACGGGCAGGTGCAGCCCGCACTGGGCCATCAGCGCCAGCAGCCCGACTGTCTTGAGGGCGACGGTCTTGCCGCCGGTGTTCGGCCCAGTGATGACCAGCACGTAGGTCTCCTCGTCCATCTCCACATCAATGGCGACGACGGTTTTGGGGTCCAGCAGCGGGTGGCGCGCGCGCAGCAGGTGGATCGTGCTGCCGGGGTGTGGGTGCGGCGCGTCGCGGAAGCCGACCAACTCCGGCGCGGCGGCCTCGATGGCCTCGGCGTACTTGGCTTTGGCGAAGGCCAGGTCGAGTAGGGCCAGCGTCTCGACGGTGCGCACGATGTAGCGTGCCTCGTGGCCCACCAGGTCGCTTAGCTCGCGCAGGATGCGGCGAATCTCGTTCTCCTCCTCAAGCTGAAGCTCGCGCCAGGCGTTGTTCAGTTCGACGGTGGAGAGCGGCTCGATGAACAGCGTCGCCCCGCTGCTGCTCTGGTCGTGGACAATACCAGGGATGCGCCCCTTGAACTCGGCCTTGAGCGGGATGACGTAGCGCCCGTGCCGCTGCGTGATCAGCTTCTCCTGCAGGTAGATCGCGTTGTTGGTGTTGTTGATGATGTTGTGCAGCTTTTCTTGCAGCCGGTCGAAGGCGATGCGCATCTCGCGGCGCACGGCGGCCAGCTTGGGGCTGGCCGAGTCCAGGATTTCGCCCGTCTCGTCGAGCACGCGCCCGATCTCGTGTTGCAGCGCGGTACACTCCTCCAGCCGCTCGGCGACATCGGCTAGGCGCGGGAACTGGCTCCCCAGCCGCCCGATGAAGCGGTGCAGGGTGGTCGCCTGGCGCAGCGTGGCGCGGATGTCGAGCAAAGTCTGCGGCTCCAACAGCACGCCGCGCTCGGCAGCCAGGGCATCGGGCCGCACGTCGCGCGCCCCGCCGACGGTAATGTGGTCGTGGCTGGCCAGCAGCAGGCGAGCCTCGCTCGTCTCTTGCAGGCGCTCCTGGGCCTCGTCGAGGTAGGGCGTCGGCGTCAGGGCGAGGGCCAGCTCGCGGCTGGCCGAGAAGGCTGTGTGGCGGGCCAGCCGCTCCAGAATCTTCGGCAGCTCAAGGGTCTGTGCCGATTTCTCGTTCATCGCGTGTTCCAATCGTGTATAGGTTATTGGTTATTGGTGGTTGGTGGTGAGTGGTGGGGCGTTTGCCGCTGACGGCCCCGGACTCGCCACCAGACTGCTAAACAAAAACGCCGTGGTGCGTCTCTTCGACTCCCACGGCGATCAGTCTCACAGGCCCGCCAGACGGCGAAGCGCGCTCAGCGATTGCGCCCAGCACCGAGACTGGCGGCTCGCTCGGAAGTCGAACTGTGCGGTATGGGGCGTACTGCGTTCACCGGGCGGCCTCCTTTCTACCAGACTCGTGCGCGGCAATACCGGCGAGAAGTATACGCGATGACGGGGGGGATTGTCAACGGTCAGCGCGGGATGGGGGGCGAGTCAGAACGGCAATCTGTTTACAGGCGCAGAAAGCAGGCATACAATGAAACATAGAACGCTGAGCCATTGCAGCGGCAGCATCCGTTGCCGTTTCATCCCGCCTGCCGAAAGCGCGTCCTGAGCCACCCCCGACGGACCGTTTTCGGCTTTTGTTTGCCTGAGCGAGGAGCCTCGCCGCGCTCAGTTCACGCGGTACTCCCTCCTGGATGGCGAGAGCAGCCGCGCACCCCTTTCCGCTCAACTCTCACTGCCCGCGCCTGACCAGCGGGGGCGGTCGAGCATCGTTCACCGGGACGAGTGAACACGCGCCCCATTCCCCGTCGGCAGCTTGAGTCTTTATGAGGAGAGTGCTTTATGTTTGCCAGACGTTCTCTGTTCGCATTGCTGCTCGCCGCGCTGGTCGTCTCGGCGCTGGCGGTCGCGCCGTTCGCCGGCGCGCAGGAGGGCGCAGCGCCCCCCCAAGGACATTTTATCGAGGGCGATGTCCTGACGTTCGTGTTCGACCCTGCATTCTATGGGGTTGACGAGTTCGAGTCGGTTGCGGTCAAGGGCAACTTCAACGACTACAACGCTGACACACCCGGATGGCAGTTGTCGGATGACGACGGTGACGGGCTGTGGACGCTTGAGGTTCCCCTGGGTGAAGGCATCAAAGCTGGCACGCCCTTCCGATTTGTCATCAATGGTAACGATGGAGTCGTCCTCGAACCGCCCGCTGGCATTGATCCAGACTATCTCGTCGCCGACAACGAGGGCAACAATCTGCTGGTCGTCGGAGGACTGGAAAGCTTCCTCGCGAACGATCCTATCGCCAGCCAGATGGAACGGCGGACGTTCGTGGATGAGGATGGCGGCGAGCTGGACTACTACCTGCACACGCCGCAGGACTACGATGCTGCGCAGTCCTATCCGCTGGTGATCTCCCTGCACGGGGCGGGCGAGCGCGGCGAGACTCCAAGCCCGATCCTGCCCTACAACGGGGCGTATGAGTTCATGGCGACCGCCACTGATTACGCTTACTTCATGCTGACGCCCCAGCTACCCGCCGACCGTTTCTGGTGGGAGCCTCCGATCAAGCAGACGCTCCTGGCGCTGATCGCCGCCACGCAGGAGGAGTACTCGATTGACCCGGCGCGGATCTACATCATGGGCTTATCGCTGGGCGCATTTGGCCTTTGGGATATCGTCTATGAGGCACCGGACACGTTTGCGGCGGGCATCTCCATCTGCGGTGGGCCTCCCGGAGTGATCGACGCCTCACGGATTGCGCACATCCCATTCTGGCTGTTCCATGGCACCGACGACCCCTATGTGCCGGTAAGTGCATCGCAGAATCTGACAGCAGCCCTGGAAGCGGCTGGCGGGACTGTCCAGTACACCGAATATGAGGGTGCGCAGCACTGGGTATGGGTGAGGACCTATACCAACCCGGATGTCATAGACTGGTTGTTCCAGCAGGCGAAATCGTGACCTTCGACATCACCTACCAGGCGACCGGCTTCTAGTCCGCGCACGCGGGGCGGGCGCCCGCTGCAGAGGATCGCCCGCCCCCAGGTCTTTCGCTGACGGCTGACGGCTGACCGCCCCCGTCCCTCACTCCAGCGCCGCGCGCAGGGCCTCTTCGCTGAGCGGGCCGGGGCGCACGATGCGCAGCTCGCCGTCCTCGAAGGCGACGACCGTCGAGGGCACGCCGCCCAGGCACGTCCCGCCGTCCACGTACAGGGCGACGGCCTCGCCCAGGTAGCGCATCGCCGCCTGGATGGTGCAGGCCGGGGGCTGGTCGGAGCGGTTGGCGCTGCTCACAGCCAGCGCGCCGCCCGCCGCCGCCAGGACAGCCCGCGTCTGGGGCAGGTCGGGCACGCGCACGCCGACCGTCGGCAGCGTCGAGAGGTTGGGGGGCAGGTCGTCGCGCCTGGGCAGAGCCAGCGTCAGCGGGCCGGGCCAGAAGGCTTCGGCCAGCCGCCGCGCCGGGGCGGGGAAGTCGCGGGCGACGCGCAGGGCGTCCTCGAGGTCGGCCAGCAGCACGGGGATCGCCCGCTCTGCCGGGCGGCGCTTGGCGACGAACAGTCGCTCGATGGCCGCTGCGTCAAGGCGCGCCCCGACGCCGTAGACGGTATCAGTCGGCAGCACGATCAGGTCGCCGCGCGCGACGACCGCCGCCGCGATCAGCACTGCGTCCGCGTGGTCAAGCGAAATGATGCGCCCCATCTAGCCCCCCAGTCGGATGGGTGAAAAACCTGTTAGGTAGGGGCGCTGCTCTGCTGCGCCCTGGTTTACCTCACCCCCGCTCGGCCCACTGACGCGGGCCTCGCCGCCCCCTCTCCATTCGAATGGAGAGGGGACAAGCCGAGCGCAGCGAGGCTGGGGGTGAGATCAATGCCCTGCACCCAGCGAGTCGCCGTCAACCTGTGCACGCACCCCCCATTCCGCGCTGAGCACGCGGTCGTGGCCCGCGTAATCGGCGTGCACCGTCACCCGCGCACCGGGCAACGCCTCCACCGTCAGCGCCGCCGCCTGCTCCCCCTGCGCCGCCTCGATCTCCAGCAGCAGCAGCCCGTCCGCCGCCAGGACGCGCGGCACCTGGGCCAGCAGCCGCCGGATCACGGCCAGGCCGTCCGGCCCGCCGTCGAGGGCCAGGCGTGGCTCGTGGCGGCTCACAGGCAGTGCCTCCAACGCGCTCGTCGGCACATACGGCAGGTTGGCCACGATCAGGTCGAACGCGCCGCGCGCGCCCAGCAGCGGTCCCAGCAAGTCCGCCTGCACGAAGCGAATCCGCTGGCCCAGATCATAGCGCGCTGCGTTGCGGCGGGCCACGCCAAGCGCCGCCCGCGAAACGTCCAGCGCCCAGACCTGCGCCGCCGGCAGGTGGCGGGCCAGGGTCACGGCGATGGCCCCGCTCCCCGCCCCCACGTCGGCGATGCGCGGCGGCTTGCCGCGCGTTCGCGCCCAGGCCAGCGCCCGCTCGACCAGGTGCTCCGTCTCCGGGCGGGGGATGAGCACGTCCGGCGTGACGATCAGCGTCAGGTCGTAGAAGGCGCGCTCGCCGGTCAGGTAGGCGAGGGGGACACCGTCGGCGCGGCGCGCCACCAGGGCGCGGAGGGCGACGGATTGGGCGGGAGTCAGCGGGCGATCGGGGTGGGCGAGCAGAGCGGCCCGCTCGCAGCCCAGGACGTGGGCCAGCAGCAGCGGCGCGTCGAGCGGCTCGGAGTCGGCGGCGTCGCTCAGGGCGGCGCGCGCCCAGGCCAGCGCCGCAGCGACGGTGGTGAGCGGAGTGGTTGGTGGTTGGTTATTGGTCATTGGTGGCCAGGGAGCGGTTATCGGTCGTCAGAGGGCGTTGGCAAAAGCCCCCATCCCCCGGCCCCTTCCCCCGAAATGAGGGAAGGGGAGTCGCCAGGAC
>JAGPFT010000265.1 GCA_018056405.1 Anaerolineae bacterium | reverse complement strand
TAGCGCTGCACCCCAGATTCGGGCAAAATGTCTCTTGTGGGTTCATCGGCTCACTCTCCTGTGGCAAGTTGAGTGTGCCTCATGAACCCTTTCCGTTACCACATCACGCTATTCTGTGGAGCTACCGGACGCGGAGAAGAACGAAGGATATTCTTTTTTTCTCTTTTTCTCTCTGCGCCTCTGCGGTTCAACGAAACTTGTTCCCCAACGCAAGACCCCCCGTTCCGAGCAGCGTTTGGGCCGGGCGTCATGTTATGCCATAATCAGACTCGGCGGAGCGCTCCTGCCCCTCTATGCGTGAGCCGCCGAGGACGCCATGACTCACAGGCCCCTGCCCATGCACGACAGCGCCAATGACGAGGCGCTGCGCAGCGCCTTTCGGGGCGCCGGGCTGCGCATCACGGCGCAGCGCCTGGCCTTGCTGCGCGTCATGCGCGACCAGGGTGGCTTCCTGGATGCCGAAACGTGGCACCGCCTGGCCGGGTTGCGCGCCGCCGACCTCAGCCTGGCGACAGTCTACCGGACGCTGGCCCTGTTCAAAGAGCTAGGGCTGGTGGAGGGGCGGCTGGTGGATACCGGCCAGGCCCGCGAAGAATACCGCTTCCGCGCCCAGCGCGAGAGCTACACCCTGACCTGCAAACGCTGCGGGGCGATTGTGCCGGTCGAGCCGGACATTGTGGACGCCTTCCGCGAGGAAGTCACCGCGCGGCTGGGCGTGACCGTCCTCACCGCGCACTCCTGCTTCATCGGCTACTGCGCCGAGTGCACTGCCGCTCTCGCCGCCGAGGATAGCCAATAGGCTGGCGCTCAGCCGCCGAAGGTCAACGTTGGCAGGCCCAGCGCATGGTATAGCCGTAGGAAGTGAGTCGCCCCCTGGGCCACCGACTCGCGCAGCCCCTCGTCGCCGTGCGCCTGGGCTATAGCTCGTGCCGCGAAGTAGCCCACGATGTCGCCCCAGGGCTGATCCGGCTCCGGCCCGTCCAACGTCTGAGCGAGCACGTCATCGCCGCGCTTCTTCTCCACGCTGGCCAGGTGCGCGTTGTGCTGAGCCACGTAGTTGGGCAGTTTGGCGGCGTCCAACCCTAGCACCTGATCGTAGAAGGAGACGTCATGCCGGTAGCTCAGGTACCAGGCGATGCCCCGCCGCATCAGCCGGTCTTTGGCGCGCTCAGCGGGGCGCTCTGGCGCGCGCCCGATGGCGTCGCAGTAGGCGCTATAGGCCAGCAGAAACCCCTCGTGGTTGAAGAAGCCGTGCCGGATCAGGTTGACCAGCCGCTCCAGTGAGAAATGCCCCAACAGCTCTTCAATGTGCGGGCGGGCCTGGGCCAGATTGACGACCAGCCCGTGATACTCCTCCCCCTCGGAGTCCTTGTAGGTGCGCACGTAGCCGAAGGCGGGGTAGCCAATGACGGTGAGGGCCAGCATGAATTGCAGGTCGTGGGTGAAGTCGAGCGGGAAAAGCTCGGCGACCTCGTGCAGCGCTACCAGGCCAGGCTGGGCCTCGCGCACGTCGCGCAGCAGGTCTTCGAGCATGGTGCGCTGCTCGAAGCACGGTCCCAGCCCATAGGGATCGCTGTCGCTGGGCGCGCCCGCCTCGAAGTAATCCGCCAGCTCGTCAACCAGCGTCAGGCCGGTGGGGAGCAGGTGCTGCGTCGCCAGCTCGACAAGTTGCACGCCCGGCGACGAGCGCAGGTCGGCGGCGCGATCCCAGACGGCTTCGCTGCTGCGAATGGAGAGCGGCAGCCGGGCGGCGCTGTCATCCAACGTGTAGTGAATGTTCATCGAACGATCCGATCCTTGTGAATTGGCCGGCCTGTCATTGCGCCGGGCGCTGTTCTGCTGCCTGGCGGGGGCATATGGCCATGCGCCCCTATGGGTCACGGCGATGAGGGAACGCGCCCAGGCGGGCGCGCATGTCCGCGCCAGAAGCCGTTTGAAAGCCTCACCCCCCGGCCCCCTCTCCACCACGTGGAGAGGGGGAGTCATGGTGTGGTTACGTCCCCTCTCCGCGTGTGGAGAGGGGATGGAGGGGTGAGGTAAAGCCGCACGTCTCCCGTGTCGGGTGGGTATAACCCTACGGCGTCTCCTGTGGGTATAACCCTACAGCGGGTGACACAGAGCAGCGCCCCACCCTGACAGGTTTTGCACGCACCCTGGACCCTGATGCAGGACACGATTGTATAAAGTTACGGTATGCTTGACCAGCCCCATTTCAGGGACTCGTCGCATTCGCTGCCTCAGGGAGATCACCCCTCTTGTCCGCGCCGCACGCGGCCCACATGCCTGACCCGGCGGGCGGCTAATCATCCGGTCGCTCCGCCTGTCTGTAAACTCACACCGCCCCAGTCTGGGCGACCGGGGCGGCTTTTTCACGCACGGGGTACGGCGCTAGGCCTCAATGCGGTCTTCAGACGTGCCGACCATGCGCAGCATGGCCTCCAGGCTGGCCGCGTCGGGCAGCGAGGGGATGGCCCCATAGCCGGTCGCCGTCAGCGCGCCGGCAGCGCACGCCCGCTGCACGATGCCGCGCAGCGCGTCGTCGTCGAGCATTTCAATAGCCAGGTCGCGCTTGAGCAGGCAGTCCAGCAGCGCGGCGATGAAGCCATCGCCCGCCCCGGTTGTCTCGATGACCTGCACGTGGGGTGACGGCACCACGCCCGTGCGTGTCCCCGCCTGGTACCACGAGCCATCGCCCCCCAGGGTCACAGTGGCCAGCCGACCGACAAATCCCAGGCTGGCCAGCGCCGCCGCGTAGTTGTCCCCGTGTTCGGGAGCCAGGAAAGCCAGATCGCCGCGACTGATCTTAAGCAGATCAGCATGGGCGATGGCCTCGCACATGGCCACCCGGCCCGCGTCGGGATCGGGCCACAGGTCGGGACGCCAGTTGGGATCGCACGAGGTGAGCACGCCGGCGTTCTTAGCGAGGCAGATCGCTTTGAGCGTCGCCTCGCGTGACTGGGGGGCGCGCAGGCTGATCGAGCCATAGTGCAGCACGCGCGCGCCGCGCACGGCTTCCTCGGTCACCTGGTCGGGCAGCAGGTAATCGTGCGCGCCGGCGCAGAACTCGAAATCGCGCTGACCGGCTTTGCCCTGCCGGACAAAAGCCAGCGTTGTGAAATGATCGGGGTCAATGCGCAGGGTACAGACGACGCCCACTGCTTCCAGGTCGTGCAGAATCTTGCGTCCGAATGCGTCATCACCGACGGTGGCAATGAGCTGCGCCTTCCGACCCAGCTTGGCCAGCCCAGCGGCGACATTGGCTGGCGCACCGCCGGTTGCCGCCGTGTACTGAGTGGCTGTTTCTAGCGCCTCGCCGTGCTCGCGCGAGACAAAGTCAATTAATGCTTCGCCGATGCATAAGACATCCATAATCGCGTCGTGCTCCTCGCCTGGGATGAAAGAGAACCAGCCATAAGACCCGCTCATCACCGGGCCTGTGTTCCGGCAGCCCGTACAGGTAGGGCGTATCTCATTTCTGGGGCAAAAGATCACCGCTGAGGCGCAGAGAGCGCAGAGAAAAGATGATGGAGAGAATGTTAGAGGCCATCGGAGAAGAAGGACAACCCCGCCCTAAATCCCCCCGCCAAGCCCCTCCCTCCTTGGGGGGTTGGGGGGAAATAGCTTCTCAAATGGTCTCCTAGAGACTGTATGGAAAGGTCTGCACTACGACTTACCTCACCCCTCAATCCCCTCTCCACACGCGGAGAGGGGACTTAACCGCACAGCGACTCCCCCTCTCCGTAAACGGAGAGGGGGTTGGGGGTGAGGTTTCCGCATGGTCTCTTAGTTCTTCTCCGCATTCTCTGCGCTTCAGGAATCTTGTCCCCATCGTGAGATACACCCGTACAAGTATACCCCGTCCGCGAAAAAACGCGCCTCACTGTATAATTGAGAGGTACCCCAGAATTGAGGATTTGTTACGAGCGGCGGGATCGCCAGCAGCGCAAGAAAGGACACTCATGGCAACGGCGGTGCTGCCCGAAACAACGCGCGCGCTGTACCCGTTCACGTCGCGTTTTCTTGCGCTCAGCGATGGCCAGCGGATGCATTATGTGGACGAGGGGCCGCAAGATGGCGAGCCGCTCGTTTTCTTGCACGGCTACCCGATGTGGAGCTTCGCCTATCGCGCGCTGATCATCTACTACGCGGCGTTGGGCTATCGCTGTGTGGCGATGGATCACATTGGCTACGGCCTCAGCGACAAGCCGACTAGCCGCAGCTACCACACCCTGCGCCGCCACATTCACAATGTGCTAGAGTTCATGACGGCCCTGGACTTGCGCCAGGCAACGCTGATCATGGAGGATTGGGGCACTGTCTTCGGGTTGGGCTACGCCGTCCGCCGCCCGGAGAACATCCGGCGGCTGGTCATCATGAACTCCTGGGTGTTCCAAGATACGTTCAATCATCGCGTGCCGCTGCTGGTACGCCTGGTGACCTGGCCGACCGTCGGCGAGCTGGTGCTCGGCGTGCTGAACCTGGCTTTTCCCCTGGGGTTGCAGCGCTGGACAGCGCGCCAGCTTTCAGCAGGGGTGATGATGGCCTACCGCGCACCCTTCCGCGAGGCGCGCCAGCGGACGGCCCTGGTGCAGTTCCCGCGCATGATCAGCCTGACGCCGCACCATCCTTCTGCTGAGATGATGCGCGAGATCGAGGGGGGGCTGCGCGCTCTGCACAAGACGCCAGCGTTGATCGTCTGGGGACAGGACGACCCCATCTTCCCGCCGGAACTGGCCCATCACTGGAAAAAAGCGCTGCCGCGCGCCAGGGGGCCGCATTTCATCGCCGGCGCGCGCCATTTCCTGTCCGAAGATGATCCCGACAGGTTGACACAGCTTTTGGATGCGTTCCTGTCCGAGACGCCCGCCGAATCGCTTTGAGAGCCGCCAGGGACGTGTTACACTGAGGGGGCAAACGGCGAAGCATTGTCGGTGGGCAGACAGGTACGCGCTCGCTGATCCTGAGAGTGTATTTTGAAAGTAGGCTATAATGAAAGGGGTTGTTGGTATAGATAGAAGGTCCATAGCGGAATGGAACGTCAACCATACAGCACAGACCTGAGCGATAAAGAGTGGGAACTGCTGGCCCCC
>JAGPFT010000264.1 GCA_018056405.1 Anaerolineae bacterium | reverse complement strand
GTGGACGCCTTCCTGGTGGTGGAGATGAACGCCGGGCAGATGCTCGATGATGTCCGGCTGGCGGCAGGCGGGCAGGTGCCGGTGGACTTCTACGGGCGGACGGGCGGGATGGTGCCCGTGCCAGAAGAAATCTATCAGGCCATCGAAACACTCTATGCCAAGCTGCCCGGCGGCCTGAGTTAGGGAGAGAGACCCATGGTAGCTGCCGAAACAGTGCTGCAAGAACAGGTTGTCTATGCGCGGCCCGCATCGCTGCGCGATGTCCCGACGCACTACTGCCCCGGCTGCACGCACGGCATCGCTCACCGCCTGGTGGCCGAGGTGCTCGACGAACTGGGCGTGCGCGAGCGCACCATCGGCGTTTCGCCGGTGGGCTGCGCCGTGTTCGCCTACCAGTACTTCAACACCGATGGCTGCGAGGCCGCGCACGGGCGCGCCCCGGCCATGGCCACCGGTATCAAGCGCGTCAATCCCGATGCGGTCGTCTTCACCTACCAGGGCGACGGCGACCTGGCCGCCATCGGCACCGCCGAGATCATCCACGCCGCCTCGCGCGGCGAGAACATCACCACAATCTTCATCAACAACGCCATCTACGGCATGACTGGCGGGCAGATGGCCCCCACTACGCTGCCCGGCCAACGTACCACGTCGTCACCGGGCGGGCGCGACGTGGAACTGGCCGGCTTCCCCATCCGCATGGCAGAAGTGATCGCCGGGCTGCCTGGCGCAGCGTATGTGGCACGCCGTTCGTTGCACAACGTCAAGGAAATCAACAAGGCCAAGAAGGCCATCCGCACCGCCTTCAAAGTGCAGCTTGCCGGGCTGGGCTTCGCCATGGTCGAGCTACTGTCAGCCTGCCCGACCAACTGGGGCCTCTCAGCGCCGGAGGCCATGCAGTGGATCGAGGACGTGATGGTGCCCTACTATCCGCTGGGCGACACCAAAGTCGCTGCCGGCGTTGACGCGCTGATGAAGGAGCGCTGACCATGCACGAGGAGATTATCTTCGCCGGCTTCGGCGGGCAGGGCGTGCTTTTCGCCGGGCAACTGTTGGCCTACACCGCCCTGGAAGAGGGCAGGCACGTGACGTGGATTCCGTCCTACGGGCCGGAGATGCGCGGCGGCACAGCCAACTGCACGGTCGTCGTCAGCGACGAGCCGATTGGTTCGCCGGTGTGTATGCACCCCAGCATCGCCGTCGTCTTCAACAACCCCTCGCTGGAGAAGTACGAGCCGCTGGTCAAGGCGGGCGGGCTGCTGGTCATCAACCAGTCGCTGATGGTCACGCCGCCAACGCGGGCCGACCTGACCGTTCTGCTCATCCCCGCTACCGAAGTGGCAGCAGAGATGGGCCAGGTGCGCGTGGCCAACATGATCCTCTTCGGCGCGCTGCTGGCCCGTCAGCCGATCGTCGCGCCACAGACGGTGCTGGCCGTGCTGCAAGACAAGCTCGGCGCGCGCAAGGCGCACCTGCACGCGATCAACAGGGCGGCGTTGGAACGGGGCCTGTCGCTGGGTCAGACGCAGCCGGTCGAGTGAGGGGCCGGGCGGCGGGGCGAAATGGCTTGTTTAGAGAGAGGTGGCGCGTGATCACCCAGGAGGTAGTGGTCGAGAAGATTCTGGCGCATCTCAATCACCGCATGACCGAAGCAGAACTGGTACGCTGGGCCGAGGACGCGCTGGTGATGGTCGCTGAAAGCGACGAGGACGTTCCCAACGAAGAGGCCATCATGGACGTGCTAGCCTACCTGGGGGCGGGCGATTCGCCCGGCTTTCCGCTGTCGTGGTCGGTGCTGTCGGAGTTCCTGGCGCGGTTCGGAGTGAAGGTCCAGGTGATCACGACGGCGGCGTAGTTCAATTGTGACAGGTCAGGATCGTGAGTGGGACGGGCGAACAAGTCTATACAGATGTATTTGGCAATGCAGTAGTGCTGACCGGCACGGTGCGTACAGCCGTCCTCGCCAAGCATCCCGAAGTCTCCGGGTTCATTGACCAAGTTGGTGAAGTGTTGCGTATGCCGGATGAAGTGCGCCAAAGTGTGAGCGATAACCGGGTTGTGTTGTATTATCAGTTCAAGGATCGTGTGTTGGGCGGCAAGTGGGTTGTGGTTGTGGTCAAACGGATTGAGCAGCACTTCATCTCCACAATCTACGCGACAGACAAGATCAAGTCTGGAGACGTGATATGGACAAAATGACGCAGCTATTCTATGACGCGGAAGGGGATGTGCTGTATCTGTCTATTGGCGAGCCGCGCCCGGCGATTTCGCAGGAAGTGGGCGACGATGTGCTGCTGCGCATAGACCCGGATACTGGCGAGATTGTCGGGCTGACGGTGCTGAACCTGTCATCACGCTTTGGCTCCGTGCACTTACCTCAGTCGCTGCCGGTCGAGATGGACTTGCGCAAGCTGGCCTGATCGCAGCGCCCTCGCACTTCCCGCCCGCCGATCCGCCCCGCGATTCCGGCGGGCTTTTTGTCGGGCAGGCCCAGAAAAGCGTTGATTGTGCCGGGTAGCTTGGCATACAATGGGGAGCAGACGTAGAAGAAGAACAGCGCGATGAATGTAATCGAGTTGAAGGGACGGATCAACCAGGAGGGCAAGCTGGAAGTCGAGTTACCGGAGGGGCTGCCGCCGGGCGAAGTCCGGGTGCGCATCGAGCGGGAGGCTGCCGAGCCGCTGACAGATGCCGAGATCGAGCGGCTGATGCAGACCGAGCCGGCTACCGGCGCGGCGATTGTGGCAGAGGGATTACCCGGCGGCTGGCGCGATCAGAGTATTGAAGATGGTCAGGCGTGGGTCGAAGAACAACGGCGCAGACGGAAAGCTGCCCGCACCCGGCGGGCGGGTTGATTCCCGCCCGCGCTCGTGCTACTTGTGCTGACGTAGTTGCAGCCACCGCTCGAAGGATGCGGGGCTTTCGGTTGACTTCTTCCCTCGCAACAGACCCTCAACGCCAATATCCTCGTCCAGATCGGGCCAGTGAATGCCATAGCCGGCGCTGCTGATCTGGAAGTTGGCCCGCTCCTGCGGCGTTCCATACGCCAGGCGGGGATACCACGCGATTGGGACAGCGATGGTGCGCCCATCTTCCAGATCGACCGAGAGCGTGTCCTCGGTTACGGAGACATTGACCACTCTAGACAGAGTTACCGCCGCAGAAAGCGTCCCACTCATTGCGCAATTGCTCCACATGCTGTTTTACCAGGCGTTCGATCTCTCGTAATTCTTTTCGATTATAGCCGTAATTCTCAGCGAGGATCACTTCCGGGTCGAGCCAGAACTTCGCACTGCTACTCTCGCGATCGCAGAATATCCAGAGCGAACGCATCAAGACTTCCGAAGTCTGCGCAGACTTCGGAAGTCTGCTGTTCGCCGCTCCGCTTCCCGGTGAAACCCTTCTGGTCGGCTCTGGCGCGTGTGCTGTGCAGTGATTTCATACCCACTTTGGTATTCACCCCCCTCAGACGCTACAATCTACGCAGTTTCACCTGAAGAGCGCCCGACTACCAACTGGACATCTACCCCTTGACCCACCCACCCACCTTCTCCGGCTTCGTCTGCCCGCTGCCGCTGCGCGACTACCCGCAGATCGTGCTGGGGCACGGCAGCGGCGGGCGGCTCTCCGCCGACCTGATCCAGCACCTCTTCGTGCCGCTCTTCGACAATCCGGCCCTGGCCGCGCTCAATGACCAGGCCGTGCTGGACATCAACGGGGCGCGGCTGGCCTTCACCACCGACTCCTTCGTGATCAGCCCGCTGTTCTTCCCCGGCGGCGACATCGGCAGCCTGGCCGTGCACGGCACGATCAACGATCTGGCGGTGAGCGGGGCGCAGCCGCTGTACCTGTCGGCGGGCTTCATCCTCGAAGAGGGGCTGCCCATGGACGACCTGGGGCGCATCGTCACCTCGATGGCCGGGGCGTGCCGGGCGGCGGGCGTGCAGTTGGTGACGGGCGATACCAAAGTGGTCAACAAGGGCAAAGGCGATGGCGTCTTCATCAACACGGCGGGGCTGGGCCTGGTGCCGCCTGACGTGCACATCGCCGCCGACCGCGCCCGCCCCGGCGACGCCATCCTGGTCAGCGGCACCGTCGGCGATCACGGCATGGCCATCATGTCGGTGCGCGAGGGGCTGAGCTTCGAGACGGAGCTGGTCAGCGATAGCGCGCCGCTGCACACGCTGGTCGCCGACATGCTGGCGGTGACCCGCGACATTCACTGCCTGCGCGACGCCACGCGCGGCGGGCTGGCGGCTGTGCTCAACGAACTGGCCGGGCAGTCTCGCGTTGGCTTTGCCATCGCAGAGACGGCAGTCCCCGTGCGCCCGGCGGTGATGGCCGCCTGCGAGATGCTGGGCATTGACCCGCTCTATGTGGCCAATGAGGGCAAACTGGTCGCCATCGTCCCGCGCGAGCACGCGGAGGCATTGCTGGAAGCCATGCGCCGTCACCCCCTCGGCGCAGACGCGGCGCTGATCGGCGAGGTCGTGGCCGAGCATCCCGGCATGGTCATCGCCCACACGGGCATCGGCGGGCGGCGCGTGGTAGACCTGCCGCTGGGCGAGATTCTGCCGCGCATCTGTTAGAGCGTGTTATGAACTCCGCACGCCAGGGGGAGCGTGCAGCGCCTTAGAGGCCGTTCGAGAAGCCTTATACCTGCTTCTTCCCCCCATCCCCGGCCCTTCCCCCACGAGGGAGGGAAGGGAGAAAAGCGCGCACTTCAGGCCCCTCAGCTCCTTGTGGGGGAAGGGTTTGGGGTGGGGGGAACAACTTCTCAAACGGTCTCTTAACCCCACCCTGTAGTCCCTCTCCGCCAGCGGGGAGGGACGGGCTTCTCCCCTTTCCCTGCTTGCGGGGAAAAGGGCCAGGGGATAGGGGTTGAAAGTGCATAAGCACCTCTGGCACCCCTTGCGCAGGCGACCCGCCGCTCACGACTCCCTGGCGAGCGGAAGCTGCACGGTTACCTGTGTGCCGCGCCCTACCACCGACTGAATGTCCAGTGTGCCGCCGTGCACTTCGATCAGGCGGCGGGCCAGCGGCAGCCCCAGGCCCATGCCCTGCTGCTCGTAGTGCCCGCGATCAATCTGGTGAAAC
>JAGPFT010000263.1 GCA_018056405.1 Anaerolineae bacterium | reverse complement strand
GCGCCGATGATGATGTCCGGGCCTTCGCCCGCCGGGCCGGCGATGCGCAGTTGGTCGCGGATGTCGCCGAAGCCCATCTGCTGGACAACCAGTTCAACGCCATATTCTTCTGAGAACGACACGCCCAGCTCCTCGATCACGGCGGAGCGGGTCTCGTCCACCCAGAGGAGCAGGCTAGGAGCTTCCTGGGCCGAGGTCAGCGCGGGCAGAGCGCCGACAGTCAGGGCGATCACCAACAACAGGGTCAAATGCTTTTTCATGGTATCCTCCAACAGGTGATATGCTATGAGAATGCTTACGGGTGCGGACGATGTGAGATCAATGTAGATACCTATGTACCAATTCGTCTCAGGTCAACCGATTTACCAAATTGCCAGGGCGATGCGCGCTCCTTTCTATGCCATTGGGTGGTATTTCAGCCCGGCGACTCTCGCCTCGCCGAATGCACAGAGCCGGCCCCTCTGTCGCTCAACGAGCAATGAGCCGCCCCTGTCTGCTTCTGCTATGCCTTGTCGCCGGCATCTAACCAACACCAACCCACACAGACCTTCGTATGCGGATGCCGCCTTGCTACGCTGAGCCTGCCTAGACAGTATTATAGACACTGCTGTATCGGCTCAACGCTTACCACATCCTCCACCTAACATATTCCCATTATAGACTAAGCCATCCCGTAGGCCAACAACAATTCTGGCGAGGGGCAGGAGCGCTGCGAAAGAGACTTCCAAAGTTTTGGAAACTTCGGAAGTCTGGCCTCCGCGACGCCCCTGCGCAACCTCACCCCTGTGCAAGGTGCTGATTGTGACAAACGCAAGAAAGATAAGTGATGGTCTTCACTGCATACCGGCTTGGTTTTAGCCCATTATGAAGGCTATGGGTGGCTTTAAGCGATTGATTAGTTATAAAGAATATTATTATAAATAATTCGCAGACACTTCAATCACGCTTACAAGGCTGCCTATCATCGTTCCTAGCGAGTTGTGGAGGATTGAAGAAAGCTATCCCATGGAAAAACTCACCCTGGAACTCCCCGCCCTGTATGCAGACCACCACGTGCTGGCCGTCCGCCAACTCCTCGCCGAACTGCCGGGCGTCACAGCGATCTACGCCAGCAGTGCGTTCCAGGTGGTCGAAGTGACATTCGATCCCGCCCAGATCGACGCCGAGCGCATTCGCGCGCGCCTGGGCGAAGCGGGCTATCTGGAGCCGCTCGCCATTCCGGCTGAGTCGGACAGAGCGGCTTATCACTCCGACGATCCCAACGTCTACTTCCGCCACACCGCCGCCTACGCCCACACCGGGCAGACCGTCGGCTTTGCCCAGCGGGTAGCCTACGCTGGGCGTCCACTCTGGCCGTGTCCAGGCATGGGTCCACTGAAAATCACGGATGAAGAAGGGGAATAATCATGGCAAAAGAGAAACGCAGCCCCGAAGAACTGAGCATTGATCCTGCCGCTCAACAGATGCTGATCCGCGCCGACCAGCTTGGCATCGGCACGGCTTTCACCCGCGCCTCCGATATGGTGCCCTGCAACATTGGGGGGGCGGGCATGTGCTGCAAGCTGTGCGGCATGGGCCCCTGCCGGCTGACCAAAGAAGGGCAGACCGGTGTGTGCGGTGCAACGCTGGACACGATTCAGGCGCGCAACTTCATCCGCGCGATTGCCGCCGGCGCTGCTGCCCACTCCGATCACGGGCGCGATATGGCTTTCACGCTCAAGGCGGTCGCCAACGGCCAGACCGAGGGCTACGTCATCCGCGACGTGGCCAAGCTGCGCAATGTCGCCGCCGAGTACAACATTCCCATCGAGGGCCGCAGCCCCGAAGAAATCGCCAATGACCTGGCTGACCTGTATATCGCCCAGTTCGGTCAGCAGAAAGGCCGCGTGGCGCCAACCATTCGCGCGCCCAAGAAGCGCCAGAAGCTGTGGGAAGAACGGCGCGTCATGCCGCGCGGCGTAGACCGCGAAGTGGTGGAGGCGCTGCATCGCACGCACATCGGCGACGACCAGGACGCGGAACACATCCTGGAGCACGCCGTGCGCACGGCGCTGGCCGATGGGTGGGGCGGCAGCCTGATGGCCACTGATGTCTCAGACATCCTCTTCGGCACGCCAGCGCCCATCCTGGGCCAGGCCAACCTGGGCGTGCTGAAAGAGGACATGGTCAACGTGATCGTGCACGGCCACGAGCCGACGCTCAGTCAGATGATCGTCGCTGCCTCGCAAGACCCGGAGATCATCGCCTACGCGCGCAAGGCGGGTGCGAAGGGCGTCAACCTGTCCGGCATCTGCTGCACGGCCAACGAAATCCTCATGCGCCAGGGCATTCCGGCAGCGGGCAACTTCCTGCAGCAGGAATTGGCCATCCTCACCGGCGCGGTCGAGGCGATGGTCGTGGATGTGCAGTGCATCATGCAGGCGTTGGTCAACCTGGCGGGCAACTTCCATACCAAGATCATCACCACCTCGCCGAAGGTGCGCATCAAGGGGGCAATGCACATCGAGTTCGATGAGCACAAGGCGCTGACCATTGCCAGGCAAATCCTGCGCGAGGCGATTGACAATTACCAGAATCGCGGCGAGACGCACATCCCCGATGTGCGCGAAGACCTCGTCCCTGGCTTCTCGCACGAGTACATCAACTACATGCTCGGCGGCAGCTACCGTGCCTCCTTCCGCCCGCTCAACGACGCCATCATGGCCGGGCGCATTCGCGGCGTGGCGGCCATCGTCGGCTGCAACAACCCGCGCAGCCAGCACGACTACCTGCACACCCACGTCACGAAGGAGCTTTTGCGCCAGGATGTGCTGGTCGTCGAAACTGGCTGCGGGGCCATCGCCAGCGCCAAGATGGGCCTGCTGCTCGGCGAAGCCGGGCTGGAGCAGGTGGGGCCGGGCCTGCGCGAAATCTGCGAGACGGTGGGCATCCCGCCTGTGCTGCATATGGGGTCGTGCGTAGACAACAGCCGCATCCTCACCGTGCTGACGCAGATGGTGGAAGACGGCGGCCTGGGCGACGACATTGACCAGATTCCCGCCGTCGGCCTGGCCCCGGAATGGATGAGCGAGAAGGCCCTCTCCATCGGTACGTACTGCGTCGCGTCGGGCGCGTATGTTATCTTCGGCGGCTCTTCGCCGATCAGCGGCATGCCCGACCGCGTGGACGACTCCGACCGCGTGTTGCGCTACATCAGCGAGGGCTGGGAGAAGCTCTACGGCGGCAAGATGGAATTCGTCGCCGATCCCGACGAGATAATCCGTCGCACGCTGGCGCACATTGACAAGAAGCGCGCTGCGCTCAATCTGCCCGCCTATGATCCAGCGCGCTTCGGGCGCAGCGGCGACCAGCGCATGTTGGAACTGGAAGAGTTGCCGCTGGCCGAGCGCCAGGCGGCGCTCTACGGCGTACCGGCCAAGTAGGAGAGCGACGCATGTCCCGATATATTGCTACACGCGCGATTCGCGGGGCGAACGCGCTGGTCACCGAAGCGGAGCTAATGCTCAACAAGGCGCTGGCCGAAAAGGGGCCAGATACGCCCGTCGCTTTCCCCAATACGGCTTACTACCTGCCCGTGATCTACGGCATGACCGGGCGCGAAATCACCAGGATTGGCGACCTGACCGAGACGGTGCGTCACGCCCGCGCATTGCTGCATCCGGTTCCCTCGCGCCAGAAATGGACGCCCTACCTGGGCGAGACGCTCGACAGCGGCGTAGCTACCTTGCTGGCCGCCGAAACCATCGAGGCGATTCGCTTCGTCTACGGTTTGCAGCCGGAGCCGTTCCCTGGCATCGAGTTGGCTGGCGGCACGTCCTACGGCAGCAACGGCAGCGATAATGTGGGCCATCTCAACGGCCCCATTGACGACATCCAGCTTCGTTCGTGGGGCATCCAGCTTGTAGACGGGCGTATGCCCGGCTTCGCGGCGATTGTCGGCGCGGCCAAGTCCAACGAGGTCGCCGTCAAGATCGTGCGCGAATTGCAGCGGCGCAACATTCTGTGCTTCCTCTCCGGCAACGTCAACGGACGCAGCATCATCCACCAGTTGCAGGAAGAAGGCGTCGAACTGGGCTACGACACCTACACCGTGCCCTTCGGCACCGACACGATCAGCGCCATCTACGCGCTCGGCTTTGCCACGCGCTCGGCGCTGACCTTCGGCGGCATCAAGCCCGGCCAGGCGCGCGACATCCTGCTCTATAACAAGCAGCGCGTGTTCGCTTTCGTGCTGGCCCTGGGCGAAGTGGACGATCTCAAGTACGCGGCGGCGGCGGGCGCCATCAACTACGGCTTCCCGGTCATCGCCGACACGGTCATCCCCGAAATCCTGCCGACGGGCGTCACCACTTACGAGCACGTGGTCAGTATGCCCTTCAACGAGATCGAGGGCAAAGACGACCTGGAGCGCGCCGAAATCCTGGTGCAGAAGTGCATCGAGGTGCGCGGCGTGAAGATCAAGGTCGCCGATGTGCCCGTGCCCGTGCCCTACGGCTCGGCCTTCGAGGGCGAAGTGGTGCGCAAGGCCGACATGCGCATCGAGTTCGGCGGCAAGTACGCGCGCTGCTTCGAGTACCTGCGCATGGTGGACATGGACCAGGTGCAGGATGGCAAGGTCGAGATCGTCGGCCCCACCTTCGACGAGATCGAGCCGCAGGGGCACATGGACCTGGGCATCGTCATCGAAGTGGCCGGCCGCCAGATGCAGAAGGACTTCGAGCCGGTGCTGGAACGCCAGGTGCACTACTTCATCAACGGCGCGTCCGGCATCCAGCATATCGGCCAGCGCGACATCGCCTGGATTCGCATCTCCAACGCTGCCGCCGAAAAGGGCTTCAGCCTCGAACACTTCGGCAAGATTCTGCACGCCCGCTATCACGCTGACTTCGGCGCGATTGTGGACAAAGTGCAGGTGACGCTCTACACCGACAAAGCCGAGATCGAGAAGTGGCTGGCGCGGGCGCGCGAGGCCTACGACTACCGCAACAAGCGCCTGGAAGACCTGACTGACACGGCGGTGGACGAGTTCTACTCGTGCACGCTGTGCGTCCCGCCCGACCAGGACATCATGCTGGCCGATGGCTCGTTCCTGCCCATCGAAAC
>JAGPFT010000262.1 GCA_018056405.1 Anaerolineae bacterium | reverse complement strand
GCGCAGTTGGGCCTGCCCGCGCCGCGCTACGTGTATGACTGGACGGCGGGACAGCCCTGGTCCGCCCCGGTGGAGACGATCTCCGGCAGCCTGGAACCTCATGACGGTGCGTTGCTGTTCGTGAGTCCCGTGTCCTTTGCCGTCCCGCCGCAGACCCTTCCGTGAAAGAGGTTGTTGATTATTGGTTATTGGTTTCTGGTTGTTGGGGGTCCACGAACAACCTGTTGCGAGGGGGAGTTGGGGAATGCTCGCGAGAGGCCTCCCCCCTCAATCCCCCCTCCAGCTGAGCTAGAGGGGGGACGATCTGGCGGGCGGCTCTCCCCTTCCCCTAGCTCGGCTGGGGGAAGGGGCCGGGGGATAGGGGCATTCTGGCAATTGCCCAACAACCTGTTCGTGAACCCTGGTTGCCGGCAAGGGGCACCCAGGCGGCAGGACTGTTTTTACCAAGAACCAACCACTAACCACCCTATAGACCAAGTGAGTCCAACAGGCTTGTTGCGCGGCGGGGCGGGTGCTACATTCGAGCGTAGAGGCCGCACGCGGTGAGTGGCGCAGGCCCGGCGGGGCCTGCTGGGGAGCAACGATGAACGTCGGCGTATTGGCGCTGCAAGGAGACTTCTTCGAGCATGGGCGCATGTTGCGCGGCCTGGGCGCGCAGCCGGTCGAAGTACGCCTGCCGGGGCAGTTGGACGGGCTGGACGCGCTGATCATCCCTGGCGGCGAGAGCACGACCATTGGCAAGCTGGCGGTGAGCTACGGGCTGCTAGAGCCGCTGCGCGAGTTCGCCCGGCGCAAGCCCGTCTGGGGCACGTGCGCAGGCATGATCATGCTGGCCCGCGACATCGGGCGCGATCAGCCGCTGCTTGGCCTGATGAACATCACCGTCAACCGCAACGCTTTTGGGCGGCAGGTGGACAGCTTCGAGACGGGCCTAGACGTGCCCGCCCTCGGCCCAGAGCCGTTCCGGGCGCTGTTCATCCGTGCGCCGCTGGTGACGGCGATTGGCGAGGGCGTCGAAGTGCTGGCGCGGCTGGATGGGCACGGCGTCGTCGCTGTGCGGCAGGGGCATTGGCTGGCGACGGCCTTCCACCCGGAACTAAGCGGGGATTCGCGTTTCCACCGCTATTTCCTGCGCGACGTGGCTGGCTTGCCGCTGGCTGAGTGAGTGGGCTTGCTATATGCCCTACGCAACCTCACCCCCGCTCGGCGCTGGCGCGCCTCGCCGCCCCCTCTCCGTTGACGGTTCAGGGGCGGACAGGCGTTGAGATCGGCTGATAGTCTGGGGCAGGTCTTCACTTTACCTCACCCCCGCTCGGCGCTGGCGCGCCTCGCCGCCCCCTCTCCGTTGACGGAGAGGGGGAAGAGCCGAGCGCAGCGAGGCTGGGGGTGAGGTCAATCAGACGCCATCTTCATGCTTTCCACGCTGCTGTCCGCCCCTGAAGGCTCTGCCGGTGAGGGGGCCAGAGGGAAGGGTGTCTCGTGGAAACAGACTTCCGAAGTTTGCCAAACTTCGGAAGTCTGGCAGCGAGGTCTCTCTCATTCGTCGCGGCGCGGGCCGCCGGGCAGCCAGCCGAACGGCACCTCGTCATCGAGGAGCGCTTCCTGGGCGTCCGCTGGAGCGCGAGCCGGGCGCGAGCGACGCTCCGCCTGGCTGCGGCGCGGGCGACCCAAGCGGCGCAAGTCGCCCGCGTAGAGACGCTGGTCGCGCAGCACGTCGGGTTGGAGGGCGACCTGGGCGATGGCCCGCGCGACGACATCTACGGGCAGCGGCGCGCGCCGCCCGATGAGCAGGCGCAGCAGTGGCACCCCCCCGATCCACGACAGCGCGCTGAACAGGTGTCCGCCGCGTCCCCAGCGGTCGAAGGCCAGCGGCGCGCGCACAATTGTCCAGCGCAGACCGCTGCTGCGCAGATAGTCCTCCGCTTCGCGCTTGCTACGCAGGTACTCGGCCGGCACACCAAGCGGCCTGGCCGCCGCGCTGAGCAGCACGAAATAGGGCACGCCGTCGCTGACGGCCATGCTGATCGCGTTACGCGCCGAGACCAGGTTAAGTTGATGGAAGGTCAGGCCATGCTGTGGCTGGGCACGGATGCTGCCCACGAGGTGCACGACCACGCCATGCCCGCGCGAGCGCCCCTTGAGGCTGGCGCTGTTCCACACGTCGCCAGGCACCATGTGCACATGGCGGCGCAGCGCGCCCAGCTTCTCCTCGTGGTCGGGGCGCACCAGCACGGTCACGTCTGCGCCTGCCTCGACCAGCGCTGACACGGTGTACAGGCCAATGAAGCCCGTGCCGCCCGTCACGAAGACCTTATTCCAGTTGCGCCTTTGCATGGGTGCGCTGCTCGCGGTCTGGCAGACCGGCCCGTCCGGTCTATGCGGTCTCATTCTAACCGCAGGGGAGAGGGCGGTCAATTGGGGGCCTTGACCTCACCCCCAGCCTCGCTACGCTCGGCTTGCCCCCTCTCCGTCGCGGAGAGGGGGCGGACAGGTATTGAGTGGACGTGAAGACAGGCGAACATCTCACATCTAGCCTCACCCCCCGGCCCCCTCTCCACGTGGGGAGGGGATTTAGGGGTGGGGCTACTGTCACACACGCCATCACCTTGCCCATCTCAATGAGTCTCATCTGCCTGTCCGCCCCTGAACTCCATACTGGAGAGGGGGCGGCAAGGCCCGCGCCAGTGGGCCGAGCGGGGGTGAGGTAAGCCGGGGCGCGGCCAGCCCCCTCTGGCCGATAATTGGGCGGCAGGGGGAAACAGGGGTAAAGTCCGATATGGATACACAGCCTGTACGCCGGAGAAAGCCAACTATCCGATGTCCTCGCTGGCCTTTGAGGTTCTGATTCTCTTCGTTCTCATCCTTGCCAACGGCCTGTTCGCCATGTCCGAGGCCGCCGTGATCTCGGCGCGCAAGGCACGCTTGCAGCAGCGAGCCAACACAGGCGACGCCAAAGCGCGCGCGGCGCTTGATCTGGCTAACGAGCCGAGCAGCTTCCTGGCGACGATCCAGATCGGCATCACCTTGATCGGCATCCTGGCGGGTGCGTTCGGCGGGGCGACGCTAGCCAGGCACCTGGCAGGCATTTTCAGAAGCATTGCTTTCCTGGCGCGCTATGCCGACGCCCTGAGCCTGGCGATTGTCGTGCTGATCATCACCTACCTGTCGCTGATCATCGGCGAGTTGGTGCCCAAGAGCGTGGCCCTCAGCCGCCCGGAGGACATCGCCGCTGCCGTCGCCGGGCCGATGAGCCTGCTCTCCAAGCTCACCGCCCCGCTGGTCTTCACGCTCAGCGCCTCCACCAACCTGGTGCTGCGTCTTTTCGGCGTTGCCACCTCCGTTGAGTCGCCGGTGACGGAAGAAGAGATCAACGTGATGATTGACCAGGGCACCGATCTGGGTGCCTATGTGGAAACCGAGCGCGATATGGTCGCGCGCATCTTCCGCCTGGCCGATCTGCGCGTCGGTGCGCTGATGACCCCTCGCACGGAGATTGACTGGTTCGACACGAGCGATTCACCCGACGAGATTCGGAGCAAGCTGATCGCCAGTCCCCATTCCTATTTCCCGGTAGCCAGCGGTGACCTGGACAGCATCCGGGGCATTGTCCACGCCGCTGGTGTCGTGGAGCGGCTGCTGTGCAACCAACCGCTCGACATGAACGCTGATTTGCAGCGCCCTCTTTTCGTGCCGGAGACAACGCTGGCGCTGAGCGTCTTCGACATGTTCAAGAAGACGGGCAACCGCATCGCCGTCGTCATTGACGAGTACGGCGGCGTGCAGGGATTGGTCACTCTGACGGACATTCTGGAAGAAGTCGTCGGCGATGTGGCCATCTCGCAGGAGACGATTGAGCCGCAGATCGTCCAGCGCGATGACGGCTCCTGGCTGCTCGATGGCTTGGTCTCCATCCAGCGCCTGGCCGACCTGCTGGACATTGCGGGGCCGGAGGAGAACGCCCGCTACGAGACGCTGGGCGGCTTCGTGATGAGCGAGCTAGGGCGCATCCCCGCTGCCGGCGATTCCTTCGTGGCCTTCGGCTATCGTTTCGAGGTGCTGGACATGGACGGGCACCGCGTGGACAAGGTGCTGGCCATGCCCGCGCCGCTGACCGCCGCGCCGGAGTAGGGCCGGCCAGTTGGGGGCATCCCCTGGGGTAAAGCCTCGCCGCAGAGCTGCCCCTGCTGGTAGCCCGCTGCCCCCTGACAATAGCGGTAGGGCGTCTATTCTCCGAGGAGTAAAACCCCTCGGCGAGGGGGGAGAATCATAGCTTGACGGCGAGGGAGGGGGCTGGTACAATGCGGCACGTCGTGTAGCCCCATTCGTCTAGCGGCCTAGGACATCGCCCTCTCAAGGCGGAAACAGGGGTTCGAGTCCCCTATGGGGCATCTCCTGCTTCACCTCTAGACCCGGTGAAGCAGGTTCTTTTTCTCCCTCAGACTCCAGCTTTTCAGCTTCATACAACGCCCCACGCAAGATCACAAACCGATCAGCCCACGGCTTGAGCCGGAAGTCGGTGATGCGCCGCGCGTCCAGGTCGTACTCCACATAGTCGAACAGGTTGCGCACGAAGCCCTGGCGGCCTTCATCGCTGCTGTTCTCCCAGATGTAGGCCAGCTTGTCGACCGCCTCGATGCACATGGCCAACTCCAGGGCCACCTTCTCCGACTCGCTAGTCCGCGCTTCCCAATGGGCCATCTCGCGCTCGTTGGCCTCGCGCCGCCGCAGGAACTCCTCGCGGTCGATCAACCCCTCGCCATAGAGGTGGACCGCCGCCTCGATGCGCCGCTTGCACAGGGCAATCGCTTCCTGCTTCTGCGTCTCCAGGTCCACCCCGCCCGCCGCCTGCTTCTGGACAATGTCGGCCTCAATCGCCAGTTCGGTCAGCAGGTGCTGGGCTTCCTCATTGACCGTCAGCAGCTTGAGCAGCCGCCCGAAGTCCTCGTGCAGGTCGTCACAGCGCACCGACTTGTTGGTGCAGCCACACGACACGCCCCCCGCGTGGCGGTAGCGCAGCGTCCCGTTCATGCTCGTCCCACCCAGACGGGTGATCAACCTGGGGTCCTCCTGCTCTTTCGCCAGCCGGGCGCAGTGGGCGCAGCAGGTA
>JAGPFT010000261.1 GCA_018056405.1 Anaerolineae bacterium | reverse complement strand
CTCCCCCCTTGTGGAGGAGGGGTTCGGGGTGGAGGGACACGAACCACGCTGCCCGCTCGTGGCGCAGGGCGTCCCACGCGCCGAGCAGCGCCCGTGCGCCCATCACGCACAGCAGGGGATAGACCGCCTGCAGGAAGCGCGTCTCATAGGAGGCGACCCACCACCACGCCGCCGCGAACGGCCCGGCCATGATCCACAGCAGCCGCGCCCGGTCAGCGAAGGGCCGCGCCCCACGCAGCGCCTCGACCGCGCTCCAGGCCATGCCCGCCGTGACGATCAGCCCTGGCGCGGAATAGGCGGGAAGCTCGCCCAGGAAGGGGATGGCCATCGCCGCCGTGTGCCGCGCCTGCTCGCTCCACACCGTCGGCGGCACCAGCCGGCCAAACTCCAACAGATTGCGCGCGTACCAGGGGCCGGCGGTCAGCGCGACCCCCGCCGCCAGCGTCAGCCCGTGCCGCCAGTTGGCCCAGCCGCGCCAGCGGGCGTAGACCAGCCACAGCCCCGCCGATAGGGCAAACGCCAGCGCGCTGTTCTTCGTCCAGGCGGCCAGCCCGGTCATGGCGCCGAGCAGCCACGCTGCCCTCAGCGACCGGTCTTCGGCCAGCCACCAGGCAGCCAGGGCCGCCAGCGCCGCGAAGAATCCGGCGGGGATGTCGGTGTAGCCGGCGGACGCCCAGCGCGCGAACTCCGGCGTCAGGGCCAGCAGCGCCGCCGCGCCCAGCCCCACGCGCGGCCCGTAGAGCGCGCGCCCCAGCGCATACGTCGCGCCGAGCGCCCCCAGCGCCAGCGCCGCCACCGCCACCTTCGCCAGGTACTCGTCCAGCGCACCCGTCGCCAGATAAGCGTAGGTGTGGCTGAGGGGCAGCAGCATCGGGTACAACTCGTACAGCCCCTCGTCTTGCGGCAGCGCTCGCGCCTGGTAGATGACCCGGCTTTGATCGGCGTAGATGGACACGGCGTCGGGGGCGTAGAACGGCCAGTACAGCGCGTTGAGGACGATCAGCGCGGCAAGCACCGCCATCACCGCGAGGGTGCCCGCTGCCAGCGGGTGCCGCCGGATGGCTCCGCCAAGCTCGCCAACCCGTACCCTGGGCCGCGCGGGACGCGCGCCCGCCCGCCAGCAAATCACCAACCCCACACCGAAAACGCCCAACGTCCCGGCGCGCACCGCGCCCAGGCTCAGTGACCCGGCCAGCGTCAGGGCCAGCATCCCCAGCGTCAGCGCGCCCAGGCTGAGCGTCAGCGTCAGCAGCGCCACCGTGAGTCCTGTGCGTTGGCGCGGCGGCAGCAGCCACCACGCCCAGGGAGCGGCAAAGGCCAGCCCCCACAGGGCCTCCAGCAGGTCAGCGGGCGCGATCAGGATCACGTGAGTCCTCTCGCCACCAGCGGCGCGCTATGCCCGTTCCTAACGCACCAACCCCACACCCGGCCAGCACCGCCAGCGGCGGGTGCAGCGGCAGATAGTAGCGCTGCCATTCCAGCGGCGTGGCGATAAACAAAGCTACGGCGGTGATACCGGCCCACAGGAGAATGGTCCAGACCTGCCCTTCGCGCCAGCGCCGCCCCAACTGCCACATTCCGACGACCACCGCGCCTCCGAGAGCCAACGCCCAGGCCAGCCCCTCACTGCGCCCCGCCAGCCAGGACTCCTCGTACTGCGCGATCTCCCCGGCAACCCACTCATTCCACCCCGGAGCCTCGTAATACTGCAGCTCCACGCCGAACGCCTGCCGCGCCAACCCTTCGAGGCGCTCCCCCAGCCCCTTGTACCCGCCATATCCGGCCACCTGCTGGTCAAGCAACGAGCTGCGCAGTTCCAGCACGCGGCCCGGCACGTGCAGGGGATCCGACCACCAGGCCGAGTTGAGCGTCAGGAACGTCAGCAGAACCAGGACGCCTGCGCCGCACCAGCGCAGGACACGCCGCCAGTTCAGCGGCGACGGCTTGCGCCTGATGAGCGGCTCCGAGGCAATCGCCACAAAGCCGGCTGCCACGACGATCAGCGCCGGGTGTTTGCTGGCAATCGCCAGGCCGCCCGTGACTCCGAAGAGCGCTGTAAGACCCACCAGCCTGCGCCGGCGCGGCTTGGGGGGGCGTCCTTGCTCGCGCACAACCCACAACGCCGCCAACACAGTCAGCGTGGAAAAGGCCAGATGCGCGCCCTCCATCATTGCCCGCCGCCCGTTGAGCAGCACCACCGGGTCGCTGGCGTAGATCAGCGCCGCCGCCCACGCCGCCGGACGCCCGCCAGCGATCCAGGCAATGGCGAAGACAGCGATCACACTGATCGCAGTCAGCACCGCCGACGACAGGCGGGCGGCGTGCAGCAGACGCTCGCCCGGCACGTGCCCGGTGCGGACGTTGTACTCCCAGTCCGCGCCCCACAGCCATGGCGCGTTGAGATCGGCTGCCGTCAGCCCGGCCATGTCCCAGGCGAAGCCCATGGCCATCTTGCCCACCGTCCCGTTGATCAGGCGTAGCTCCTGATCCATCGGGTCTGCCGGGTGGGAGTCGTAGAGCACCGGCCCGATGTCGCGCTTCTGCACCAGGTAGTAGTAATCGTGGCTCATGGCGATCAGGCTGGACTCGTCGCCATGAAACGGCACATCGTCCACCCCGGCCAGCACATAAACGGCCAACACCGCCAGCCAGAGCGCATCCAACGCGCGCCAAAGCGCGCGGCGAGGGTTACCCATCGCTCCCTTCCGAACAACAAAAAAACCGGTCGCCTTGCCCCGGCGACCGGGACCTGGACGCCGGGCACTGTGCGCCCTACGCGCCCGATTATACCGTTGCACGCGGCGCAGTGCCGCGCGCTTGCCCTACGAGTAGTGTATCCTTTTCGGTGGAACCTCGGTACGCCGGGATTCGCCCCCCATCCCCGGCCCTTCCCCCTCAAGGAGGGAAGGGAGAAAGGCGGCTGACCTGCTCCCCTTCCCCCCGCTTGCGTGGGGGAAGGGGCCGGGGGATGGGGGGTACACAGCAGCCAGCAGCAACGCCATTTCCACCAAACTCGATACACTACCGCCCTACGCGATGGTCACCAGCACCTTGTTCTGCTCGACGTTCTCGCCGGCCCTGGTGTGGATGTGATGAACCGTGCCATCGCGTGGCGATTTTAGCTCGTTCTCCATCTTCATGGATTCGAGGATGACCACCGTCTGGCCCTTGTTCACCGGCTCGCCTTCGCTCACCGGCACGCGCACGATCAGCCCCGGCATAGGCGCGCGAATGGACACCTCGCCGCCCGTGTCGCCGAAGGCCATGAACGCGCTGGCCAGGCGGCGGCTGCGCTCGTCAGTCACCTGCACTTCATACATATCGCCGGCCAGCAGCAGATAGTAGAGATCGTCGCGCTCGTCCACGACCGCCTCATAGCTGCGGTGATCGAGCAGGATCGAGTACAACTCACCCTGGCGCAGCGCGCGGAAGTCAACGGCGCGCATTTTGCCATTGACCAGGATGCGCCCATCCTCGTTGATCTCGATGTCGAACGTCTGGCCGTTGACGATAGTCTGGTATTTCATGCGTGCATGATCTCCGCCCACCGGTGCGCTGCCAGGCAGCGTCACCCTATTCCGCTAAGGCCGCGTTGCCGCGATCCAGCGTCCCGCTCAGCGCGCCAAACAGCACATCCTCCATCACATAGGCGAGGTACTGCGCCGCCGTCGGCTCCGTTTCCGAGTTGATGAACGCATCGTCCATCGTCATCTCGCTGACCAGCACATAGCGCCCATAGGGAAATTCCAGCCGGTAGGCCGTGCCGCCCGCGCTGCATCCTGCGCCCTCGGCCAGCTTGCGGCTGAACACACGCCCGGTGAATTCGCTGGGGTCGCTGTACTCGTCGAATGCGCCAGCTTCGGTGAGCAGCGCCGCCCGCGCATCATCGAAGACAACCGCCTCTGCCGTCGCTGCATCACCGAACTCCAGCACGCGCAGGCCCAAGCCCCAGATCGGCAGCGCAGCCGGGTCCTCTGGGCACTCGCTCAGCGCAGTCGTGATGGCTGCCGCACCCACGAAGCCCTTTTCGCCCAGGTAGTCACGCATAGCCGCTTCCAGGCCCTCGCCCTGGCTGCCCCAGAAGGCAGCCTCGGCTTCCAGATCATGCATCTGCGACAAGTCGGCGTCAACGACGAACTGCTCATTGAGCGTCAGCGGCACCGCCAACAAAAGAACTGCCTGGAAGTGAGAGATGGCGGGCGGGCCGTCGGGCGTGGCGGCTACGCTGGCCGGGTCTTCGATGATGACCACCGTCTCCAGCGCCGCACCTTCATAGTCCGGGTAATATTCCGGGTTGCGCGGGGTGAGCAGCTCAACGCGCTCGATGCCCTCGTACACGCGCCCGAAGATAGTGTGATTACCGTCCAGCCAGGTCGTCGGCACGGTGGTGATGAAGAACTGGCTGCCGTTGGTGTTCGCCCCGGCGTTGGCCATCGCCAGCAGCCCGTAGGTGTCGAAGGTCAGCCCGTTGGCTGTCTCGTCCTCGAAGGTGTAGCCCGGCCCGCCGCCGCCCGTGCCGGTCGGATCGCCGCCCTGAGCCATGAAGCCCGGCAGCACGCGGTGGAAGGTCGTATTGTTGTAGTAGCCCTGCCCGGCCAGGAAGACGAAGTTGTTGACAGTCAGCGGCGACTCGGCTTCGTACAGGTCCAGGTAGATCGGCCCTGCGGCAGTGCAGAGCACCGTCCAGTAGTCCACGCCGTCTTTCAGCACGTCTTCGGCGGCGGCAAATTCGCGTGTTTCCGGCTCGGCCACGTTGGCGGTCGCCGCCGCGCAGATTTCAGCGGGCGTCTGAGCGTCTTGCGCCGACGCCATCTCTCCTGGCAGCAGCGCGCTCAGCACGGCGAGCACTACCAGCACGGTCCACGCTCTTCGAGTTATACGGCTCATCAGCTTCTCCAGACTCTCACACTTGCGCGAACAAGAGCGGCATCTCTTCAGGCACAGGAACCACGAGTAGGTAGGTGGGCGGTCAGCAGAAGGCCCCTATACCCCAGCCCCTTCCCCCAGCCGAGCTAGGGGAAAGGGAGAAACGCTTGCCAGATCGTCCCCCCTCTAGCTTGGCTGGAGAGGGGGGTGAGGGGGGAGGCATTCAGCAGACATTCCAGAACCTCCCCCCTCACCCCCC
>JAGPFT010000260.1 GCA_018056405.1 Anaerolineae bacterium | reverse complement strand
GTTTAGAGCAATGAATCAGGAGGTTTTGTTGATGTCCGACCGTAAGAAGATTACCCTGCCCTATCTTTACGAGAAGTACCAGCGCGGCGAGCCGATCACCATGCTCACCTGCTACGACTTCCCCACCGCCACCTTCCAGGAACAGGCGGGCGTGGAGATGATCCTCGTCGGCGACAGCCTGGGCATGACCATCCTCGGCTACGAGAGCACGCTGCCGGTGACCATGGCCGACATGATCCGCCACGCCCAGGCCGTGCGGCGCGGCGCGCCGACCGCCTGGCTGATCGGCGACATGCCCTACATGACCTACCAGGCGTCGGTTGAGGACGCCATCCGCAACGCCGGGCGCTTCATGGCCGAGGCAAGCTGCGATGCGGTGAAGCTAGAAGGCGGGCGCGAGATGGCCGACCGCGTCGCCGGCATCGTCGCCGCCGGTATCCCTTGCATGGGCCACCTGGGATTGACCCCACAGAGCGCGTCGAGCCTGGGCGGGTTCAAGGTGCAGGGGCGTGACGCCGGGCGCGCCCTGCGCATCATCGAGGACGCGGCCATCCTGGAAGAGGCGGGCGCGTACTCGATCCTGCTGGAGATGGTGCCGGATCGCGTCTGCCAGATCATCACCGAGCGGGCCAGCATCCCGATCATCAGCCTCGGCTCCGGCCCGCAGGCCAGCGGCCAACTGCTGATCTTCCACGATATGTTCGGGCTGTACCCGCGCTTCCGGCCCAAGATGGCCAAAGTCTACGGCAACGCCGGGGAGGTCATCCTCAACGGCCTGAAGCAGTACGTGGCCGAGGTGCAGGACAGGACGTTCCCGCAGCCGGAGCACTGGTTCGGCCTCAAGGATGACGCTTTCGCCGAGCTTGTGGCGCTGCTGAAAGAGAAAGAAGAGGACTGAGCGGCCTCGCGCCCGCCATCGAGCGGGCTATCGCGGAGGGCGTGGCCTTCCTGTTGGGCACCGATCCGGCACGGGCCGAGTACCCCACAGACTACAGCGACAAGCCCAGCGGCAACTGGTGGAAGTCCGGCTTCCCGGTGTTCTATGTCACCGACCTGCTGCAGAATGTCGAGGCGCTGGTGGGCCTGGGTTACCAGGACGATCCCCGTTTGGAGGAGAAAGCACTTATGCGAAATCTGCACGACGTGCGCGCGATGATGGAAGCGGTCGGCATCCCTGGCCGCGACGCCTACCACCTGCCGACATCGGGCCGAACGTTTCCCGACGGCGGCCACTACCGCATGGAAATCTCCGGCATCGAGCGGCCCCAGGTGCTGGCGGCGCTCATTGACGAGATGCACAAGCGCCAGATCGCCATTCACCGCCTGATCTCGGTGGTCATGGGGTCGTCGCTGCTCGACGACGCCGAGCTACACGACTTCGCGCAGATGGCCGCCGCTGCCCAGCTTGAAGTGATCATGACGCCCGGCCCGCGCTCCGGCTGGGACGTGGGCCGCCAGCTCTTCACGCCCGAAGGCGGCCTCTCTGGCCTGCGCTTTCGCGGCTCGGATCAGCTCAGCTACGTCATTGCCGAGATTCTGCGCCTGGTAGACCTGGGCTTTCGCGGCTTCTTGGCCATTGACGAGGGGCTGCTGTGGCTGCTCAACGAGCTACGCAAGCGCGGCGACCTGCCCGCCGACGTGACGATCAAGGTCAGCATCTTCGCCGGGCACGGCTCGGCGGCGGGCGGGCGCGTGCTGCAATCGCTCGGCGCGGGCACCTTCAACCCGCTCGGCGACCTCTCGCTGCCGCAGCTTGCCAGCATCCGCCAGGCGGTGGACCTGCCGCTCGACCTGCATATCATGCTCTCGGACTCGTTCGGCGGTTTCACCCGCTTCTATGAGGGAGCAGAGATGGCGCGGGTCTGCTCGCCGTGCTACTTCAAGATCGAGCCGGGGCCGGCGCTGGTCTCCGGGCCGGGCGCGCTGTACAAGCCCTGGGTGAGCGCCGACTCGCTGGCCCAGTTCGCCCGCGAGAAGGTCAAGTACGCGCAGATCATCCACGAACTGATCCAGGCGTCGCAGCCCGAACTCAAGCTCTCGCCGGTCGGCTCGCCCGACCTGGCCATCCCCAAGCCGTAAGGGGAGGTCAGGGGCAGGCAGGTCGCGTCTCGTTGACCTCACCCCCAGCCTCGCTGTGCGCGGCCTTTTCCTCTCTCCGGTCTGTACACCGGCGGAGAGGGGGGACGATCGGGCAGGCGGTTCTCCCCTTCCCCTAGCTTGGCTGGGGGAAGGGGCCGGGGGATAGGGGCGTTCTGGCGATTGCCCAACCACTGGCTTGTAGGCCCAAGCTGCGACGGGTGCGTGCAAAGGTTGTCAGTGATACGGGTGACACTGGCAGTAGCCTCACCCCCAGCCTCGCTGCGCTCGGCTTGCCCCCTCTCCACGACGTGGAGAGGGGGCGGCGAGGCGCGCCAGCGCCGAGCAGGGGTGAGGCTAAGGAGCGCGACCCTGTTGCCTGACAGGTTTTGCACGCACCCGCTGCGATTCTGTCTGGCAACCGTTCCCTCCCCTGGCTACAATAGCTCTACCGTGTAGAACATGATGGATGAGACAATCAGAAATGGCATGGTTTTCGTAGGGGCGTATTGCAATAGCCCCTACCGGGCGCAGCAAGCAGCGCCCCTACCTCCGGCCACCTTTGATTCGTTCTCCATTAGGAGCAAGCCGGGTGACTTCCTCGAAGATCTTCAGCGGCATGAATCCCCAGCAGCGCCAGGCGGTGAGCGCGGGCGATGGCCCTGTGCTCGTGCTGGCCGGGCCAGGCAGCGGCAAGACGCGCGTCCTGACCCACCGCATCGCCTACCTGGTGCAGGAGCGGGGCGTGCGCGCCTGGCATATCCTGGCCGTGACCTTCACCAATAAGGCCGCCCGCGAGATGGAGAACCGCGTCGTCGGGCTGCTCGGCGGCTCCGGCCAGTTGGACGGGCTGAGCATCGGCACCTTCCATTCGATCTGCGCGCGCATCCTGCGCATCGAGGCGGACTACACCCCGTTCAGCCGCGACTATGTGATCTTCGACACCGACGACCAGCTCAGCATCATGCGCCAGGTTATCGCCGAGTTGAACCTCGACCCCAAGAAAGTGACTCCGCGTGCCCTGCTCAGCGGCGTCTCGGCGGCCAAGAATGAACTGGTCGGGCCGACCGAGTATCAGCCGCGCGACTACAGCGACGAAAAGGTGCGCCGCGCCTACCTGCGCTACGACGAACTGCTGCGCGAGAACAACGCCCGCGACTTCGACGACCTGCTGATGCACACCGTCCTGCTCTTCCGCGATCAGCCCGACGTGCTGGCTCGCTATCGGGCGCGCTACCAGCACATCCTGGTGGACGAGTTCCAGGACACGAACATGGCCCAGTACGTGCTGGTGCGCCTGCTGGCCAGCGAGCGGCGCAACCTGTTCGCCGTCGGCGACCCCGATCAGAGTATCTACGCCTTTCGCGGCGCAGACTACCGCAACGTGCTGCGCTTCCGCGAGGATTACCCGGACGCGCAGGTGATCCTGTTGGAGCAGAACTACCGCTCGCACCAGGCGATCCTCGACGCAGCGATGGGCGTCATTGACCAGAATACCGACCGCACGCGCAAGGCTCTGTTCAGCGAGCGCAAGCAGGGGCCGCTGGCCCGCGTCTATGAGGCGTACAACGAGGACGACGAGGCCCGCTTCGTGGTGGAGACCATCGCCGAGCTGGTCGCCAGCGGCGAGTACGCGCCGGGCGACTTCGCCATCATGTACCGCACCAACGCCCAGTCCCGCGCGCTGGAGGAGGGCTTCCGCCGGGCGAACATGCCCTACCGCGTCGTCGGGGCGACGGCCTTCTTCGGGCGCAAAGAGATCAAGGACGTGATCGCCTACCTGCGCCTGATCCACAACCCGGACGACAATGTGAGCCTGCAGCGCATCATCAACGTGCCCACGCGCGGCATCGGCCTCAAGACGCTGGAGACGCTCGATACGTGGGCGGAGCAGTTGGGCACGACCGCGCCACAGGCGCTCATGCTGCTGCCCGATGCGCAGGTGGACAGCCCCTTCACGGGGCGCGCCCGCAACGCACTGGCGGCCTTCGCCGCGCAGGTGGCCGAGTGGCGCGCGCTCAAAGACCAGCTCGCCCCCGATGAGCTGATAACCCGCGTGCTCAACGACACCGGCTACCTCAGCTATCTCGACGACCGCACCGAGCAGGGCGAGAGCCGCATCGAGAACGTGCTGGAGCTATGCGGCTATGCCGAGCAGTACGCCGGGCTGCCGCTGGCCACCTTCCTGGAAGAAGTGTCCCTGGTCTCGGACGTGGACACGCGCGACGACGACGAGAACCGCCCCAGCCTGATGACCCTGCACTCGGCCAAAGGGCTGGAGTTCCCGGTGGTGTTCATCGTTGGGCTGGAAGAGAATATCCTGCCCCACGCCCGCTCGATTGGCCCGGAACGCAATCCCGCCGCCTCGCCGGAGGAGAAAGACGAAGCCCGCCGCGCCGTCGAGGAGGAGCGCCGCCTGCTCTATGTAGGCATCACCCGCGCTGAGCAGCGCCTGTACCTGGTCTTCGCCTCTATCCGCTCGCTCTACGGAGACAGCCGGGCCAACCTGCCCTCGCGCTTCCTGTACGACATCCCCGAAAGCGCGCGCGAAGGCTCGCCGCTCAGCCGTCGCGTCCAGGCCGACCTCGACCGCGAGAGCTTCCAGGCGCTCATTCGCTGGGATCGCGGGGCCAGCGTCGGAGATCGCCCGCGTGAGAAGGCCGCGCGCCCTGCGCCGGCAGCGCG
The DNA here is from genome assembly GCA_018056405.1 of Anaerolineae bacterium. Taxonomy (GTDB): domain Bacteria; phylum Chloroflexota; class Anaerolineae; order Aggregatilineales; family Aggregatilineaceae; genus UBA2029. Next base: position 370 of record JAGPFT010000260.1, on the reverse strand, counting down.
TTTCAAGGGCGGCGATCTCGTCTGGCACGCCCGTTACGGCGAGGGCGTGGTCATCAGCGCACAGGCCAGCGGCGAGATGGAACAGGTGGACGTGCTCTTCCCCGGCGGCGTCGGGCAAAAGACCATCGTCGCCGACTTCCTCAAGCCGATGGATACGTGAGTATCGCCAGGGCGCGGCAGAGCAGCGCCCCTACGCGGCGGTGGACAGGTCTGGCAGTTCTTAGAGCGTGTTTGGTGAGCCGGTTTTTGCTCTCCTCATCCCCCGGCCCCTTCTCCCTCCGAGGGGAGAAGGGGAGCAGGTTCGGATTGCGGATTGCGGATTGCGAAATGAGTTTTCCCCTCGCCTCGTTGAGGGAGAGGGGTGCAGGGG
>JAGPFT010000259.1 GCA_018056405.1 Anaerolineae bacterium | reverse complement strand
CACCGCCTGGTGCACGATGCGCTTGTTGATCGGGCCGAGCAGCTTTTGCACGCCCGCCTCGGTCTCGTTATCGGCGAAGGGATAGGAGCGATTGAGCCGGGCCAGAATCTCCATCGTGTCCTTCTGCGCCAGCAAGTCCACCAGCACGAAATAGAGAGTCTGGCCGGCGCGTAGCTCCTCGGTATCCAGGCGCTCGCCGTCGAAGGTCATCAGCACAGGACGGTTGAAAGCACAGCCCTGGTCCATGCGCCCGCAGCGCGACGGCGTGGTGATCTCGCCCTGGTAGGCGATCTCCATCTCGCCGCGCGTGGTCAGCTTGAGGTCGTAGACACGGTTGAAGGCGCGGGCGGCCAGCACAGAGATGGCGGCGCTCGATGACAGCCCCTTCTTGACCGGCAGATCGGTCTGCGCATTGTCAATAACCAGGCCGCGCACGTGGTAATTGGTCAGCATCTGGTAGGCCACGCCGGCGATGTAGCTCCAGAAGCCGCCGCGCTGCGCCTCATCGAGCAGCGCCTTCGGCTCCATCGGAATCTCGTAGGGGCCGTGCCGAGCGCCATCGGGTGTGGTGGAAGTGAGGACAAGCGCGGTCGGGTGTGGCTCGACGTTGGCGTAGATGCCCTGGTTGGTGCCGGCGATCAGCGCGTAGCCCTTCTCAATGTCGGCGTTGATGCGCCGGTAGCCGCCCGCCCAATCCGAATGCTCGCCGAACAGGCAGATGCGCCCTGGAACGAAAATCTTCACGGGTCAGGCTCCTTATGGATACAGGTTCCACGTGGGTACAACCGGGCGATTGTACAGGATTCGCGGCGCAGCTTCCACTTCCTGGCGGACAGCGGGTGCGTGCAAAACCTGCCAGGCAGAGTGGTCGTGCTCCTTAGCCTCAGCGCCGAACGGGGTGCTAGTTCGAATGGCGGATTGCGGATTGCGAAATGAGGTCTGTCCGGTTTGATCTCACTGCCTGAGGGCTGCATTTCAATTCGAATTTCGCAATCCGCATTCCGAAATCCGATCTGCTGCTTCATCCCGCCGCCTGGGGGTGCACGTCATCTCGCACCACCATCCCAGGCGGCGGTCTTTGCGCTGATTCCTAGCCTTCTGCTGCCAGGGAGGGCTTGCCCCGCCGCAAGACCATCGCCGGCAGGGTGCGAATCTCCTGCAGGCCGAGCAGCACGCCGGCGACCGCGAACGTCACCGCGCCCACGCCGGCCAGCCCCAGCACGCGCAGCCCGGTCAACGCGACTCCGGCCTCATGCCAGCCCAGCGCGCCGAAAACCGCGTCGGCCCCCAGCACTGCCACGCCCATCACCGCAGTGGCGGCGACCGCTCGCGCGGCGGTCAGCGCCAGGTGCCGACCGTCCACGCTGCCCCAGCGCCGCCGCAGGATGATCAGCAGCAGAACCAGTTCGATCAGGAAGGTGGCCGAGTAGCCGATAGCCAGCCCGCCCACCCCGGTCGCGTCGGCGAGCTGCTCGTTGAGCCGCGCCGCCCCATCGCTCAGCGCACCGAGCGCCGCCCCGTAATCGCCCGCCGCGTAAGCCGCGCCCCACTCGCTGAACACCGCGCGGGTCGTGCCGTCGAAGTCACTGACGAAACCGAGGTACAGCCCGCCGACGATCAGCACATTGGCGACAGCGGCAATCACGGCGATCCACAGCGGCGTCACCGTGTCCTTGTCGGCGTAGAAGCTGCGCGCCACGACTTCGTGCAGGCTTTGGAAGATGAGGCCAAAGGCGAAGAATTGCAGTGCCCCATAGACCAGGGCGCTGTCTTCAGCGCCGAACGCGCCGCGCTCTAGCAGGCTGATCAGCGGCTTGCCGATCAGCACAAGCCCAACGGCGGCGGGAATGGTGGCGATGAGGATGAAGCGCAGCGCGCCGGACATCGCCCAGCGCTTGCGCGCATCCTCACCGAGCGCGCTGAAGGCGGCCAGCGTGGGGAAGACGACGAAGCCCATCGCGCTGCCGATCAGCGTCTCCGGGATGTTCATCAGGCGGTAGCCCCAGTCGAAGGCGCTGACCGCGCCGCTGCCCATGCGCGAGGCGACGTTGTTGAAGACCAGCGTGTTGAAGGCCACCACGCCCAAGCCGGCCACGCGCGGGATCATCAGGGTGATCACGCGGCGCAACGCCGGGTCGCGCCAGCCCAGGCGCGGCAGCCAGCGCATCTGGTAGCGCAGCAGGCCGGGCACCTGCACGCCCAGGTGCATCAGCGAGCCGAGCACCGCTCCCCAGGCGATGCCGTACACGCCCAGCGGCCTGATCAGGAAGATCACGCCGAAGAGAATGCCTACGTCGAACAGAATCGGGGCCAGCGCGGGCAGCAGGAAATGGTTGTGGCTGTGCAGGATGCCCTGGAAGATGCCGCTGACGCTGAAGACGAGCGTGCTGATCAGCAGGATGCGCATCAGCGAGACCGTCTGCGCCACTTTCTCTGCGCCGAAGCCGGGCGCGACGACGTGCTCGACCAGCCAGGGCGCGAACAGAAAGCCGAGCGCGCTCAGCGCCAGCGTCACCACGAAGACGGTGTTGATCACCGCGCTGGCCAGCCGCCAGCCTGCCGCCTGCTCGCCACGAGCCAGGAAGCCGCTGAAGATCGGGATGAAAGCGTAGGACAGCGCCCCGCCGCCGATGAGCAGCACGATCTGCTCTGGGATGCGGTTAGCCGTCACGAAGGCGTCCCACTCGTCGCCCACGCCGAACACGCTGGCGATGATGAACGTCTGCGCCAGGCTGATCGCTTTGGCCGTGCCGAAAGCGATCATCAGGATGAGCGTATTGCGCGCCATGCGCTGGGTGTCGGCCTGGGGTGTGCGGTCGGTCATGGCTACCTCGTGCGGTCGGGTCAGCGAACGCGCAGGAATGAGGGCGTGTTGGCACACATACACATGAAGCCAGGCTACCTCTCCCCCTAAATCCCCCTCTCCAGCAAAGCTAGAGAGGGGGACTTTGACCGCCGGTTGGGAGGTTTCTCCCCTCCCTGGCTTCTGTACAGACGGGGGAGGGAGTCAGGGGGAAGGGCATTCTACCCGCACCCCGCCCCTGCCGCAACCAGCAGAGTAGTTCGCGCAGAGCAATCGCATCAAACGGGTGTTTCGCCTGAGACTTCCGAAGTCTGCGAGACTTCGGAAGTCTGTCGTCGTCGCGCTGCTCCCCGCCAAAGCGCTCCTGGCAGGTTTTGGTGCAATTGCCCTGATGGATGAGACAATCAGAAATGGCATGGTTTTCGTAGGGGCGTATTGCAATACGCCCCTACCTCCGGCCACCTTTGATTGCGTTCTCCATGAGTTCGCGCTAACGACTCAGCGCCACCGTGAAAGTGCCCGCTTCGACCTGGTTCTTGGCTTCGAGCGCCGGGAAGAAGTTCCTGTTGAAGCGCAACACCTGGTCGAACTTCTCCAGCGCCGCCTGCTGGTTGCCCTGGGCGGCATAGACCATGCCCTCCCAGTAGTACGACTCTTCGACATAGGGCGTGTATTTGGCCGTGTTTTGCGCGTGAGCCAGCACGTCGTTGTAGCGCCCGGTGTAGAAGTAGGCTTCGTACAGCCCGAACTGATACCACAACATGCGCGGCGGCAAACCCTGGCGCAGCGCCTCGTCGTAGGCGAAGGCGGCATTCTCGTACTCGCCCAGCAGCGTGTAGGACGTTCCCATGTTGAACCAGGCCCATTTGTCGTCGCGGTTCTTGGTGGCTTCGTCGCGCGCCTGGGCCAACGCTGTGCGGTAGCCATGCGCCGGGTCTACGTAGTCGCCGAGCGCCCGGCGCAGCTCCATCTCGCGCGACGGCTCGTAAACAACCATGAACACGCGGTTGAAATGGCGCCACTTCTCGTCGAAGACGCTGTAGGGGCTGGGGCGACCCTGGTCCTGGTTGCTGCCCAGGTAGCTGTCAAAGGTCAGGAAGTGCTGCTGGTAATCGTCGTAGCCGATGAACAGCACGTAATGGCCCATCCAGCCTTCGCCCGCCGGCTGGATGCTCTCCTCCACCACCACCGGGAAGCCCGCCGCCAGCAGCCGCTTGAGCACGGTCAGCGTCCCGCCGTAGCGGTAGAGCGCCTTGACGCCGGTGCGCTCGTTGACGAAGCGCACCATCTGCCAGGGGCTGACGTTCTTATCCTCCGGGTGGGGCTTCATCCAGTTGGCGGCGGTAGTCTGGGTATCCGTCCAGCCGTAGTAGCTAAGGGCCATAGTCATGGTGGTGGGGCCGCAGTTGTTCCAGCCTTGCTTCTCATAGCGAATGTTGCCCAGCTTGACCGTAGCGGGCAGCGGCATCTCTGTCGGCTGTACCTGCGGCGTGAAAGTGGGCAGCGCGGCCACCTGGGGAGCCTCGTAGACGGGCAGCGGAGTCGGCTCCTCGGTGAGAACCGCGCCAACGGGGATACCTCCGGCGCTCTCAGTGGGTGTTGAGCTGGGGACGGCGACCGGCGGCGTCTCCGGCAGAGCATCGCTGCCGGGATCGGTCAATCCCAGTTCTCCGGCCCCCGGCTCCGGCGTGATCGCCCCCCCTGGCTCCTCCTGAGTCAGCAGAAGCTGCTGCGCCGCCTCGCTGTCGCTGGCCCCGCTGAGCGTAGGCAGCACCTCAAAAGGCACGGTCGCCCGCAGCGATTCGAAGGGCGGGAACATGTCAATCAGCCGCTGCTGGTAGCGCGGCTCCAGCCCGCGAAAGAAAGGCGGGAAGGCGATGGCGAAGATGACCAGCGCGACGACGCCCAGGGCGAATATCACGCCCGCCATCGCCAGCAGAGCCTTCACCCAGGTCGGCGGGCCGCCACGCCGCCGCGCGTGAGGACGCCGGCTGCGCGGGTGGTCGAGAGGAAAGTTCACCGAGCCAGGCACTTTGAGATGGTCGTAGTCATTCGGAACGGTGGACGAGAGGCGCTGCGTGTCTCTCTTCGCCTTTTCGCCGGACTTTGGTGATCCCATGCGTCACGTACTCCTCTGCCCACCGGCACCAAACCGGGCGCAAAACGCGACACCGGGACCGGCGTGCAATCTGGCCGCTGCGCAGGCCAGGGCTTCCATTACATCGCGGAAAGGCGCAGCTACAGACAATACCATTCACGGTCAAGCGGAGCCGGCCAACACACCCACCCCCATGCCCCGCACGCCCGGCACTATAGCGCATTCGCTACGAGTCCGCCAGAGCGGAGTTGGGG
>JAGPFT010000258.1 GCA_018056405.1 Anaerolineae bacterium | reverse complement strand
TGCCCGCAGGCCACGATCTTGCGGTAGACCGCCTCCACCGGCAGGTCGAGCATGGTTTTGGGCGTGAACGGGCAGGCTATGAACCAGCCACGCACCTCTCTGCCCGTCGCCGCCGAACGCACGCCGCGGATCTCGGAGATGTACACCGGCGGGAAGAAGCGCGAGAAGAAGTTGATCTGTCCCTCGCTCAGCACCTTGCCCAGCAACGGGTATTTGCGGGCGACATCGGACTTGGGATCAATAGGGTGGATGATGAAGGCGAAGGTGTCAGCGTCGCTCATGGTTTCAGGGTAGCGCTACCACGGCTCCAGGAACGCTTCTTCGGATTCGGCCACGCGCGGGTAGCGCCGCCGATGCTGCTTGGCGACGGAGACGCGCACTTTGTGGTGGTCGCTCTCCTCGTAGCTGACGTTGCGGTTGATCACCCGGCGCTCTGGCGAGGCGAACAGCACCACGTCTGACTCGATCACGCGGGCGGGCATGACGACCAGCCCTGATCCCAGGCGCGCGTTGTGCCCGACGCAGCTTCCGAGGACGGGCTGGCCGGTGTCTTCCAACTGGTCGTAGGCGTTCAGCGCGCGCAATGGCACAGGCAGCAGATTGAAGTCGGTGAAGGTCGTCCCTGCGCCCACGAAGCTATTGCGCCCGATGACGCCCATCTGGATGCACGTGTTCTGGGCGATGATCGAGTATTCCATGATCGTGGACATGAACAGTGCCGCCCGGAAGGGCAGGAAGCAATGGCTGCCTACCACGCTGAGCATGATCTGGCAGCCCTGGGCGATATTCACATTGTCACCGATGACCGAGTTGTCTATGACCACGCCCGGCCCGATGGCGCAGTTGCGCCCGATGGTCGTCGGGCCGAGGATGACCACCGACGGGTCAATCGTCGTGCCCTCGCCCACTTTCACCACCTCTGAGCAGGTGAGCACCTGCTTCTGCTCGACGATGGACCGCCAGAGCATCCGTAGCGCCAGCAGGTTGTGCTCGGTGATACGCTTCTCGAAACGTTTGCCGCGCGAGAACACGCCCAGGATGACGTTGGCAAAATAGAGATGCACCCAGCTATCAATGGACAGGCAGGTGCGCTCGGTGAGCAGGTGCGTCAGGTCGAGGTCGCGCGCGATCTCGCCCTCCGTCGCGGCGGGACGCAGGTTGGCCATCGAGTCCGGCACGTTGTAGTAGCCGATCTCCTTGCAATCGCTGGCGACGGGCACAGGCTGCCACTTGTGCGGCTCGGCATAGCCGGCGGGGAGGTACCACAGGTCGAGCGGGTAATAGAGCGGCGCACCGTCGCCGACCGGCTTGAGCCGCGACAGGGGAACGGCGTACTTCAGCCAGGCGGCATCGTCGGCGGGCAGCGCCGCCCGGCAGGGGACGCCGCTGGCGCGCGCCTGGTCGTAGAACGCGCTGAAGAATTCCTCGTCGAAGTACAGGTTGTCGCGGTAGACGATTGATTCGTCGCCACGCTCGACAAGCCGGGCCAGATCGTGAATCGAGGTCAGGGGCGGCTCGACGCTGGCCGGGCCGCACAGGGCATCGAGCACATCGGCGTGGTGAATCTTGAGCGGCTTGTTGAGGATGCTCAGATCGCGCGCTGGCTCATTGAACGGCGCGATCAGATGATTCTCCTCGATCACGAAACGGCGCAGCTTGCGGAATCGGCGCATCGTCTCACCTCGCTCAGGGTTTGGGTGATGGTATCGGTCGCCAGTTACCAGTATCGCGCAGCCGGGGCCAGAGGGCAATTCGGCGAGGGGGTGCCGAACAAGACTTCCGAAGTTTTCAAAAACTTCGGAAGTCTGGCGTTAGAGCGCCTGCGCCTGGCTTGACCTCACCCCCGCTCGGCCTACTGACGCAGGCCTCGCCGCCCTCTCTCCGCGTCGGAGAGGGAGCAAGCCGAGTGCAGCGAGGCGGGGGGTGAGGTCAAGCGGAAGTCCTGACCGGGGAGCATCGCCACACGCCCCCATCGCTTAAGCGGAGCGCTGTTGCTCCTCGGCGATCTCTGCCTCCAGCCGCGCGATCTCTTCCTGCTGCGCGCGCAGGGCGCGGAAGCGTACCGCCATCCAGGCGATCATCAGCGCCAGGATGAAGACCATCGCCGCATAGCCCAACGCCATGTACTCCGCGTACTTGCCAAAATCGAAGTCCATTGTCTTTGTCCTCCCCGCCTGTTCCCTGGCCTGGATACTCTCCCAATCCGCAATTCGCAATCCGCAATTCGCAATTCGCAATTCGCCCCTGTCCTCCGGTGCTACAGCTTGGACAACACTTCGAGCTTGCGGCGCGTGACGTGCTGGATCAGGTTCTCCAGGCGGATGCGGTGCCAGACCAACACCACCGTGATCACGGCGAAGGTGAACAGGTTGAAGAACAGCGTGTCGCGGATGCGCCCGGTCACCTCGAAGCTGCCCATTGGGTCGGCCTGGGTGGGACCGGCCACCACCGGATGGATTGTGTCGGGGCGCACGCGGATGATGATGATCGTGAACAGCACGCTGGCGAAGGCAATGATGCCGTACACCGCCGCGAAGCGCTGCCGCCGTTCGGGGTCTTCGATGCCGGAGCGCAGCATCAGGTAGGCGGCGTAGGCCAGCCACATGATGGTCACGCTGGTCAGGCGCGGGTCCCACGTCCACCATGTGTTCCAGATGGGGCGCGCCCAGGCCATGCCGGTGACGATGGTGATCGCCGCCATGCCCAACCCGATCTCCACGTTGGCCAGCCCGAAGGTGTCCCACTTGAGGTCGCGCGTGCGCAGGTAGGCGATCCCGGCCACCACCGTCGCCCCGAAAGCGATGAACGCCCCCAGGAACGATCCCAGGTGCACGTAGAAGATGCGCTGCGCGGCCCCTTGCTGGCGTTCCGGCCCCACCCAGAACAGGGCCAGGTAGAGGCCGATGACGAACAGCACGGCGGCGGCGATGGTCAGCCCGCGCAGCAAGCGGGTGCGTGTTGCAGAGTATGTCATACTACAAGCTCCTCGGAAATGGCCCTCAGACTTCCGAAGTCTGACAGACTTCGGAAGTCTTCGTCTTACTCCTCCACCACATAATCGAACAGGCCGTAGCCCGCCGCCAGGAAGATCACGTCGGCCACGACCAGCAGTTGAATCCAGGGGAACCAGTCATCGCGCGGCAGCCCTTCCAGGATGGAGACGCTGGCGCGCACGGCGCTGATCAGCACCGGCAGCACGACCGGCATCAGAATGATCGGCAGCATGGCCTCGCGGGCGCGGGCGTGCACGCTCATGCTGGATAGCAGCGTCCCCGCCGTGGTGAAGCCGACGGTGCCCAGCACCACCACGAGGATCAGCAGCGGCTTGAGCAGCGCCACGTTGAACAGAACGGTCAGCAGCACCAGCAGCACCAGGGCGATGACCAGCACAAAGAGCAGATTGCCGATCATCTTGCCGAAGAACAGCGCGCTGCGGTCTACGGGGGCCAGCAGCAGCGCATCCAGGCTGCCGCGATCCTTCTCAGCGGCCAGGCTGCGGCCCAGGCCGATCAGCCCGGCGAAGACAATCGTCACCCACAGCACCCCGGCGACGGTCGTCTGGCGCGCTTCTTTGTCCAGTTCCAGGGCCAGGCTGAAGACCATCACCGTCATGAAGGTGAACAGCACCATGCTGTTGATCAGCTCGCGGCTGCGAATCTCGGCGCGCAGGTCTTTCCAGGCCACCGCGCCCACCGCGCGCCAGAACGGGGTCAGCGGGCGACGCTTGCGCCCGGCCTGGGCAGCAGGGCGGGCGGCGGCCCCTTCCGTCGCGCTGACGGCGTGCGTTGTCGGTTCGGGATTGGCGCTCATCGGGTCGTCGCCGCTCCTGTCGTATCGGCATAGAGCGCGGGCAGCGCGTCTGCATCCACCTCGCGGCAGAGCGCGTCGAAGGCGATCTTGCCCCGGCTGAGGATGGCGATGCGGTCGGCCAGGGCGTGCCCGCGCCGCAGATCATGCGTGGTCATGATCACCGTGCGCCCGCCGATAGCCACTTCGCGCAGCAATTCGTCGAGCAGGGCGGCGGCGTCCTGATCCAGGCCGGTATATGGCTCGTCGAGCAGCAGCACCGCCGGATCGTGCAGGATGGCGCGGGCAATCGCCAACCGCTGCTGCATCCCCCGGCTGTAGGTCGCCACCACGTCGCGGGCGCGGCGAGCCAGCCCCACGCGGCGCAGCACGGCGTCCACGCGGTCGCGGCGCGTCTCGCGCGGCAGGTTGTACATCCGCGCGAAGAAGAGCAGGTTCTCCTCGGCGGTCAGCGTGTCGTAAAGCAGCGGCAGATGGCTGACCACGCCAAGCTGCGCCCGCACGAACTCCGCCTCGCCGGGCAGTTCCCAGCCGCCGATGCGCACCGTGCCGCTTGTCGGGCGGGCCAGCGCCCCCAGGATGCGCAGCAACGTCGTTTTGCCAGAGCCGTTTGGCCCCAACAGCGTCAGAAACTGTCCGCGCGGCATGTCGAAGTCCAACCCGCGCAGTACCGGATTGAGGCCGAACGTCTTGGTCAGCGCGCGGACTTCAATCGTCCGGTCGGCAGGAGACATGCGCTACTCGTCCTCGCCCATCAGCGGCAGCAGCCGCTCCATCAGCAGGGCGCGGCGCTTCTGGTAAGTTTCCTCGTCCAGATCGCCCCCCTCGAAGGCGTCATCCAGGGCGGCAACGGCTGCCAGCAGCGCGTCCTTGCTTGCGCTGGCCGGCGGTGCCTGCCACCCATCAGCGGCAGCCTGAAGCGCGGGCAGCCCCGCCGCCGTCGCCCGGCGCTGGCGCAGCCACAGCACGCCCGCCACGCCGATGATCAGCAGGCCCACCGCAGCCAGGATCAGCGGCACGGCGTTCGTTCCGCCGTCATCTGATGACGGTGAGGTGGACATCACGCTGATGGTGCGCGTGGGGCGACCCACCAGCTCGAAGACCAGGCGCTCATCGCCGGCCAGTGGCTTGGTCAGCAAGTGCTCCTTGACCAGCGTGAAGTCCTTGTCCGGGTCTATCTTCTCGTCAGGGGCCAGTTCGGTCACGCGCACGCCGCCCGCCGAGACGCGGTAGCGCCACGCGCCCGCCTCGTCAATCTGCTCGCTGCTCAGCGTGACGGTATCGTTGGGCAGCAGCACCGCCCCATCCACGACCGGGTAGCCGAACGCCTGATCGATCACTGCGCCGTTTTCGT
>JAGPFT010000256.1 GCA_018056405.1 Anaerolineae bacterium | reverse complement strand
GGGCGCGGCTCTGTGCGCCCCGCTTTACCTCACCCCCTGGCCTCGCTGCGCTCGGCCTTTCCCCCTCTCCGTTGACGGAGAGGGGGCGGCGAGGCGCGTCAGCGCCGAGCGGGGGTGAGGTTGGCACACCACCAGCCGCCCGCGCCATGAGGCAGCAAGGTATCCTGGCGATCTCTTAAAGAGCGTCAAACCCGCCCCTACAAGCGACCGCCGACCATGATCGTCAAAGCGCATCAGAACATCGGCGATGCATAGGGGGCGCGGCTCTGTGCGCCCCGCTTTACCTCACCCCCTGGCCTCGCTGCGCTCGGCCTTTCCCCCTCTCCGTTGACGGAGAGGGGGCGGCGAGGCGCGTCAGCGCCGAGCGGGGGTGAGGTTGGCACGCCACCAGCCGCCCGCGCCATGAGGCAGCAAGGTATCCTGACGATCTTTTAGAGAGCATCACCGCCTCGGGACTCACGACTCCAAACGGATGACCAGATCATACGGGCAATCGGTCAGCACTTCCAGTTCGCCCGCCTCGTTGAGGCAGACGGTGTCCTCGATGCGCACGCCGTAGCCGCGCTCTGGGTAGTACAGCCCCGGCTCGATGGTGAAGACGTTGCCCGCCTGCAGCGTGTAGCGGTCGCTGAAGGTGGGGAAGTACGGCGCTTCGTGCACGTTCAGCCCCACGCCGTGCGCCAGGGTGTGGACGTAACCCTCGGTGGTGGAGGGCGTATGCAGCACGGTCGGGTGGCCCGCCGCCTCGAACAGTTCGCAGACCATGCGCTGCATCTGGCTGGTGGACAGCCCCGGCGCGCACATCTCCTGCGAGCGGCTGAAGGCGGCCATCACCGTGTCGTAGGCGGCCTGCACCTCCGGTGGGGCGTAGCCCAGGCACCAGGTGCGCGTCATGTCGTGGAAATAGCCGCCTGGCTCGCGCGGGAACAGGTCGAAGACGAGGGTCGCCCCCAGGCGCAGCGGCTCGTCGTCGGCCCCCTTGCTGTGTGGCACGGCGGCATCGCGCCCCTGGGCGAAGATCATGCCTTCGGGGTCTTCCAGGCCCTGCACGCTGAGCAGCGCGCGCACGTGCCGCTTGACATCGCCGATGGTCAGCGGCGATCCATCCGCCCCGACGACGACACCCGCCGCCGCACGGTGCGTCGCCAGCCAGTCGCGGGCGGCGCGCATGACGGCACTGGTGCGGCGGGCCACGTCGCGCAGCCGGGCCAGTTCGTCGGCGTCTTTGGTTTCGTAGGCGCGGTCGAAGACGGTCTCGCGCGCCTTTTCGGTGACGAACTCCAGCGCGTCGCCAAAGGTATGGCTGAGGATGTGCAGCGTGCGCAGGGCGATGTTGAGGTCGGTCACACCGTAGGCGCCGATCTTGCCGCCAACACCGACCTCTTCAAAGATGCGGCGGTACCAGGTGGCAGTGATCACATCGCGGTCGTCCTGGTAGGCCCGCAGCAGCTCGCCATAGCCGAAATCGTCGTAGGTGCGCACCGGCAGGCCGCTGCGGGCTGCTTCGTCGCGCTCCATGCCGTTGACGATGAGCAGCGGGGGGTCGCCGCGCCGCTTGATCACCAGGCCGGAGTGCTGCGCGCCGTTGCTCAGGTAGGTGCGGTAGGGGTCTTCGTTCTCGCCGGGGAAGATCAGCAGCGCGTCCAGGGCGCGCTCGGCCATCAGGCGATCCAGGTCAGCTTTCATGAGTCATATCCTTGAGGGTGGAAATGGGTTATCGGTTGCTGATTCTCGGTCATTGGCGGCAGCACACGGCGCGGGCACGCTACGATTCCGGATGGCCGCCCTCGCGCAGGTGCAGGAACCACTCGATGACGGCCAGGCTCAGGGCCAGGATCAGGGCGATGACCGGGTTGAGCACGCGCGGAATCTGCAGCCAGGCGCAGGCTACCACGAACAGCCCGACCCAGATGCTCTGGCGCAGCACCACGCCCATCGCTGGCGGGCCATCCTCTGCGCGCCTGAAGCGCGCGTTGAGGTAGCGCACAAAGGGTAGCGCCGTTCCGGTCACGGCCAGGTACAGGAACACGAAGAACAGCCAGCGCGGGAAGGCAGTGGGCAGCGTGGTCGTGATCAACATCCACAGTCCCACCCAGCCGGTGATGGCCATCAGCAACGCGGCGACGACCAGCGCGGTCTGTTCGGGCAAGACATCGTGCGTGTTGGAACGCCGGGAATTCTTCATGGCGTCCATTATAGCTGTCCACTCGTCCGGCACCAAGTGATCAGGGATCAGTGTCAGTGGTCAGAGCGTGCGGCTCTGCTGCGGAATAGACTTCCGAAGTTTTCAGAAACTTCGGAAGTCTGATCGCCGCCCGCCGGCGTGAGAGAGACGCGGCTTGCTGCACGCACCCGTAGGGGCGTTGCCATACGCCCCTACGGGCCTCTCCCCCTCAATCCCCCTCTCCAGCCGGGCTAGAGAGGGGGACTTGGTTCGCCGCACGTGGCGCTTTCCCCCTCTCTGGCTCTGCCGGGGAGGGGGCCAGGGGGAGGGGCCTTCTGCCGCACCAGACTTCGGAAGTCTGGCGTTCGAGCGCCGGCACGGGTAGGGGCGGGTTTGCAAACCCGCCCCTACAAACGGTTCAGGGGCGGACAGCAGCGCGAGAAGCATTGAGAGGGCGACCGATCAACCTCACCCCAGCCTCGCGGCGCTCGGTTTGCCCCCTCTCCACGACGTGGAGAGGGGGCGGCGAGGCCCGCGTCAGTGGGCCGAGCGGGGGTGAGGCTAACGAGAGCGCGGGTGCCTGCGGAAGCCCACTGGCAGGGCACGCGGGGATGCCTTACCCGCCAGAGCGCGCGGCCAGCCAGTCGCCCAGGCGCGGCCACAGCATGGTCTGCGCGCTCGCGCCAATGACCAGGCCGATGTGTCCACTTTCCAGCACGATCACGTCTTTGTCGGCGCTGCCCACCAGGTCGTGCAGCAGCGTCACCGAGCGCCAGGGGGCGATGTGATCGTGGCGCGCGGCGATGGTCAGGGTGGGCGCGCGGATCGTCCCCAGGTCAATGCGCTGCCCGTTGACCTCCAGCCGGCCCTGCACCAGCAGATTGCGCTGGTAGAAATCCTTGATGTACTTGCGGAAGGCTTCGCCGGGGAAAGGTGTCGGGTCGTTGAGCCAGATTTGCATGGCGGCGAAGCGGCGCATGAAGCCCTCGTCTTCGCCGCGTTCCCAGTAATTGAGCGCCTGCACCAGCTCGTTGGTCGGGCGCACCATGTTGAAGGTCATGTTGAGTAGCGGCGCGGGGATGTTGCCCAGCGTGTCCACGTACAGATCGGCGTCCATCCACTCCGGGTGCGTCCACAGGCTGTAGATGCCCTCGTCGTGGTAATTGACCGGCCCGGCCAGGTTGACCAGGGCAGCGACATCATCCGGGTAGAGCACGGTGTAGATCGCAGCGAACAGCCCGCCCATGCAGTAGCCGAGCAGCGAGACGGCGCTGCTCCCGCTGGCCTGGCGGACAGCGGCTACCGCGCGCCGCAGCAGCCCGGTGATGTACTCGTCGAACGGGCGGTAGCGATCCACCGGCGTGGCCGTCCCCCAGTCGAGCATGTAGACATCTATGCCCCGTCCCAGCAGGTAGCGCACCAGCGACCGCTCCGGGATCAGGTCCATGACGTAATGGCGGTTGATCAGCGAGGGGACGCACAGCAGCGGGATCGGGCGCGGGACCGGGACCTGGGGCGTGTAGCGCAACAGGCGGGCGCGCCCCTCCGTCCGCACGACGGTCGCCGGAGTCTGGCTGACCAGGGCGCGGCCCTGGGCAAGGATAGCTTCCTGGGCGGCGATGTAGCGTTCCCACACCTGTTGCAAGCCCAATGACCACAAAGCGGCGGCGCGTTCCAGCGGATCACTCATCGTCGCGGCCCACCCTGCGCTCAAGCTGCTCGACGCGCGCGGCCAACTCGCCCACCTGCTGCTCCAATCGTTCCAGCAGGTAGAGCAGGCGCGCGGTCTGTTCCCCGGCGGATGCGGCGCGGAAGCCGCTCGCCTGCAACGCCGCACGCAGCCGTTGCTGGGCGATCAATGTCTGGGTGATCTGCCCGCCGACGCGCCGCAGCGTGCCCGGCGCGCGCACGAAGGCGTCCCACTGGGCAGCAACCTCACGCTCCCAGGCTTCCAGGCTGGCGCGCAGCGCGCCACTGACCGGCTCAGGCATCACGCAGCCGCGCCTCCAGCGCCTCGACTTTGCTCGCCAGCGCGTCTACCTGGGTCGCCAGCCGCTCGACGAGGGCGAGCACGGCGTCCTGCTGCGCCGGGGCGGCGGGCGGCGCGCCCTGGCCCCATTGGGCCAGGTTCTCGGCAAAGGTCTCACTGAGGCGGCGGCCCTGGTCGAGCATCATCTCCATAGACTGGAGCATCAGGTCGGTGTAGCGCGGGGCCAATTCCCCCCACAGGCGGGCCGTCTCGGCCAGGATGCTCTCGGCGGCGTCCGGCTCGCCTGTGGAGAAGGCGCGGCGGATGGCCTCGTCCACGTGGGCCTGCATGAAGGCCAGCGCGTCGCTGAAAGCGGCGAAGTCGGCGGACTGATCGCTCTGCACGTGCTTGATCACGCCGCGCCAGCGGGCCGGGTGCCCGTCGCTCTCTTCGCGGACGAAGCGCAGCACAAACGACACCACATCCTGGTTCATCGCGGCCTCCATAGGGCTAGCGTCCCAGCGTCGCAGCACGGTTCAGGGGCAGGCTGGTGTTGGACGAACACCTCGCGTCTAGCCTCACCCCCTGGCCCCCTCTCCACATCGTGGAGAGGGGGAGTCAGGCTGCCATCAAGTCCCCTCTCCACTACGTGGGGAGGGGATTTAGGGGTGGGGCTACCATCACACACGACACCACTCTGCCCATCTCACTGATTCTCATCCGCCTGTCCACCCTTGACCCCAGCGTAGCGGGCGCGGGTTGCAGTTGGGTTGCATCTCAGCGATCTCCCGGTAGAGGCAGGTTGCCACGCCGGATGCGCTCGTAAAGCTCGGTCGTCTCGGCCATCGGCAGCAAGTCCAGCCCCTCTTCAAGCGCGGCGCGGCACCCCTCGTACACGCGCAAGGCCAGCGGGCGGTTGCCGCGCAGGGCATGGCTGAGCATCATCAGCCGGTAGGCTTCTTCCCAGTAACGATCCATCATCAGCACGGACTGGCACAGGTGAATCGCCTCCTGGTAGCCCCCTTCGTC
>JAGPFT010000257.1 GCA_018056405.1 Anaerolineae bacterium | reverse complement strand
AGTAAAACCTTATGGCCGGATTTCGTAGCATAACCCTGCGTCGTGCGACACAGAGCGTCGCCCCTACGAGCCGCCTCCCCAGGCCGCTTGGCCCTGCTTTTCGCTGACGGCTGAGGGCTGACCACCACCCTAAATGAAAGGATCGTTTGTGGCGAGGGGGGGACACCACAAACGACCCTAGGTGTAGGCCTAACAACGCTACCGGCGACGCGCATCTCCGTGCATGCTAGGCCAAAGCGCCTCTTTCTCTTCCGTCAAGCCACTTCTGTCCCAGTACATGAGCCACTGCATCCGATCAGGAAGAGACGCTTCATGCATTATGATAAGCCGCGCATCTTAGATTTTCGTGAATGAAATATGAGAGGACTGTTAGAAACATCTCGCCCGCAGCGGCAGCGGCTCTATTCGTCCTCTTCGACGCCGAACTCGGCCATCCAATACGCCGTGTCTTGCGGAGAGGGGCGCGGGTTGGGGTCCTTGTCGTCGGCAACAGGGGAGGGTGCGGGGGCGCTCAGCAGGTGCGCGAACTCCCTCGCGCCCAGGACGCGCACCCGGCGCTGGAACGCGGCCTCTCTCACCTCCCGGTCGTCGCTGACCACCGTCACCGCGCCTGCGTCGGGCGCTTTGCGGAGGCGGGCCATGATCATGCGGTCGGCATCGGTTCCGCTGTGCGCGAAGACCACCTGAACCCGGCCCGACGACAGGTCGCGCGCGGGGCCGCCCGGCAGCCCCGCGTCGAAGAATACGGTGCAGCGGTCGTTCTTGCGGGCCATGACCTGTTTGAGCCATCCCACCAGCCGGGCTTCGTCGTCCGGGTCTTCTAGGCTGATGCCGGGAAGCTGGCCGATCAGGTTATGGCCGTCAATCCAATAGTGCATGAGTCTTGCGCCCAAAAACTCGCGGGCGACCCCAGGGTCGCGCGCTCGATCACGAAAAGAGGGTCAGCAGGCGATCCGGGAAATTGGTCGTCAGCCCGTCCATGCCGATCTCGATCAGCCGCCGCGCATCGTCTGGCTCGTTGACCGTCCAGGCCGTCACCTGCACGCCGCGCCGGTGCAGCCGGGCGACGTTCTCCGCTGTGAAGAGGATGTGATGCGAGTTGACCGTCTTGTAGATCACCTCGTCGTCTTCTGGCAGGCGATCCAGCCATAGCTCCGAGAGGGCAATCTCCGGGGCCAGGCGGTGCATGGTGTGCAGCGCGTCGTGGTAGAAGGCGCGCACCTGCACCCGCTCCACCAGGTTGAACTCGCGGATCAGCGCGACGACCTGCTCCTCGACGCCGGGGAAACGCCAGGGTTCTTTGAGTTCGATCATCAAAAGCTGATCGGTGGTGCGCAGGAACTCGAACGTCTCGCGCAGGGTGGGAATGCGCACGTTATGATAGCCCTCGTGCGGGGTCACGATTTCGAGCGCCTTCAACTCGTCTAGCGTCCTGTCCCACAGCTTGCCCGTTCCGTTCGTCAGACGCTCCAGGTCTTCGTCGTGAAAGACAATGAGGACGCCATCCTTGCTGCGCTGCACGTCGAACTCGATGCCGTCAATGGCCAGGTCAATGGCGACCTGGAACGCTTCGAGTGTGTTTTCGGGGGCCAGGCCGGCAGCGCCCCGGTGTCCAACAATGATCGGCTTGCGCGTTGAAACGCGCGAGGCGGGCATGGGCAGGATCGTATCCCAGGCGGGCCGCTGGTCGGGCGGCAGAATCGGAGAGGTGCGCACGATAGACATTGCTTGCTGTACCGTCCTCAGGAACAATAGCCACACAATGCGCCAGACAGGGTCCATGAGCGAGTTGGGCAATCGCCAGAACGCCCCTATCCCCCGGCTCCTTCCCCCAGCCAAGCTAGGGGAAGGGGAGAACCGCCTGCCCGATCGTCTCCCTCTGGCTCGGCTTTCTCAGGAGCAGACAGCAGCGTGAGAAGCATTGAGATGGCGCTCGCTTAACCTCACCCCCTGGCCTCGCCCCGCTCGGCCTCTCCCCCTCTCCATGCATGGAGAGGGAGCGGCGAGGCGCGCCAGCGCCGAGCGGGGGTGAGTCAAGTGAAGGGCCACTCCAGACTACACGCCACCCTCAATGCCTGTCCGCCCCTGAACTGGCTCGGCTGGAGGGGGGATCGAGGGGAGAGGTCTCTAGCGAGCATTCCTAAACTCCCCCGCAACAAGTTGTTCGTAGACCCCGCCGGACATCCCCAAGTATACGGGCAATCCCGCTCATCGCCTAGACCATCTTTTGCGGCGAAGGCGCGCCCAACTGCCAGACCGTAGGGGCGCTGTTCTGTGTCACCCGCTGTAGGGTTATACCCACCCGACACGGGAGACGTGCGGCTTTACCTCACCCCTCCATCCCCTCTCCACACGCGGAGAGGGGACGTAACCACACCCTGACTCCCCCTCTCCACCACGTGGAGAGGGGGCCGGGGGGTGAGGCTGTCCGGCAACATCCTGCTCATGCGCTCTGCCGCGCGGGGCCTGCTGCCAGAGTGATCACCGCGAACTCCGGGCGGCAGTTGAGACGGGCGACAAACCAGCCGGTGCCTGTCCCTACCGTGACGAAAAGCTGCAAGCCGCCGATGGTGTACAGCCCCGCCGGGTACGCCTTGCCGCCACGCGGCAGGACGAGCGGGCGTCCGCCGGGCAGACAGACCTGCCCGCCGTGCGAGTGCCCGGAAAGCTGGAGAGCGATGCGCGGGTCGGCGGCGGCGCGCGGGGCGAAATCCGGCGCATGGGCGAGCAGGATGGCCGGCTGGTTGGGCGGAGCACTCTCCAGGGCCGCGCGCAAGTCCGGCGCGCCCTGCACGGCGTCGTCTATCCCGGCCAGCACCAATGTGTCGTCACCGCGCCGCAGGGTGTGCGACGCATTATGCAGCAGCCCGATCCCCGCCGCGTCCAGCATGGCCCTCACGCGATCCGGCCCGGCGAAATGATCGTGATTGCCAAGCACCGCCCAAATGCCGTCAGGGGCGCGCAGCGTGCCCAGGAGTGCTGGCCCTTCGGCCAGGCCATCGCGCCCGCCGGTGGCGAAGTCGCCGGTGAGGGCGATCAGGTCGGGGTGCTCGCGCTGGACAGCGGCGGCGATCACCGGCAAGCGGGTGTGGTTCAGGCGCACGCCCAGGTGCAGGTCGGACAGGTGAGCGATGCGATAACCCTCGAAGGCGGGCGGCAGCCCCGGCACGCGCACCGTCAGGCGGGTGATGCGCAACCGGCGCGTTTCCACCTGCCAGGCGTAGCCGGCCAGGGCAAGCGCGGCTCCTGCCAGAGCGGACACAGCCCGCGCCCGGCCCAGGGCAGCGCCGTCTGCGGCGAGCACTTTCAACAGCGTCCCTCTCTCTCGTGCGTCAGAATGATCTCACAACCCGGACAGCAGCAAGATGAGCACAATCAGACCAATCAGCAGGGCAATCAGCGCGTTAGGGTCCATCGGGCGATTCCTCCTCGGCCTGGGCCGGCCACAGTCAGCGGGGTGCTGCTGCCCAGCATACCGCAGGCGGGCGCGCGGGGGCAATGGATCATTGAATCTGGCAACGCTGCTCAGTCCTGCCTCGTGGCCCTGGGGTACGGTAGAATCGGTGCGACTCCCCTGGCCCCGCGCGAGACTCCAGGTGTTGTATAATACCCGTAGCAACGCGCACGCGATCATGCGCGATCATCCGTGCAGCGGTGAATCACCGGAGACCTGACTCATGCCTGGGTTCACCAACCGCCCTCCCCGCGTCCAGCCCGAACTCCCCTACGGCTGCGTCACTGTCCAGGTCACCCACCCAAACGGCCACTACGCCAAGCAATCACATCTTTGCGGCGCTGTGTGCGTCTATCAAACTCGAAATGCCGAAAGTCTTGACCCATGCCAACTATTTTGCTTTGAAGTCCAGGCTCTATTCTCAGGCGTTACGGACCGCCTTTGATACGTTATAGGAATTGCAGCCTGTTCGTCTGGGTGCGTAACGTCAGTGACGAGGACTGCTACGGCAACCCGTTTCCCACGTGTGGCGGCTGCCTGTGGGCGCAAGGCGTCGTTCAGTGCCCGTGAGAGGCACATGACGCTGGAAATGGGTTCGTGAACCGCAGAGACGCCGACACCCGGACGCTCACGGCTGGCAACTGATGGTTGGCCACTCCCACCGAATCGAGGCTCTCATGGACGCATCCCGCTTTCACGGCATGATCCCCCCGCTGGCGACACCGATGCACGCCGACGGGTCGCTCAACCTGGGCGCGGTGCCCGCGCTGGTCGAGCACGTGCTGGGCGCTGGCGTGCACGGCATTTTCGCGCCGGGCAGTCAGGGCGAAGCCTATGCCCTGAGCGCTGATGAGCGCGTCGCCGTGCTGGAAGCAGTGTTGGCGGCGGTCAACGGGCGCGTTCCGGTCATCGCCGGAACAGGCGCGATCACCACGCGCGACGCCATCGCTCACACCCGCAACGCCGAGCGCGCTGGGGCCGACGCCGTAGCCATTGTCACCCCGTATTTCATCAGCCCGTCGCAGGACGAGTTATTCGCCTTCTACAGCGACATCGCGGCGGCGACCTCGCTGCCCATCTTCGCCTACTCCAACCCCGGACGAACGGGCGGCGTGCGCGTCGCCCCGGAGACGCTGGCCCGGCTGGCAGCGGACATCCCGCACTTCGCCGGCGTCAAGGACTCCAGTGGCGATCTGGCGACGGCAATGGCCATCATCCGCGCTTGCCCGCCCCATTTTCGCGTCTTCACCGGGCGCGACACGCTGATCTACGCCTCGCTGTGCCAGGGGGCAGTTGGCGCGGTGGGCCTGACAATGAACATCGCCCCGGCGTGGTCGGTGGGCATCTATGAAGCATTCCGCGCCGGCGATCACGCCCGTGCCCGCGCTCTGCAAGATCGCGTCGCCGCACTGCGCGAGGGACTGCCTCGCTTCGGCTCATACCCCCTGTGGGTCAAGGAAGCGCTGGAGTTGCTGGGGCTGCCCGCCGGGCCGGCCCGCCGCCCGATCCTGCCGCTGAGCGAGACGCAACGTGCCGACCTGCGCGCGTTTCTGCGCAGCCTCGGCCTGATCGTATGAGTGGGGGCTTCTGTTGAGGCGCGATCAGTTGGTCGAGAAGAACTGATACGCCTGGGCCAGAGCACGGTCGTGTTCCAGGATAGCGTCCAACAGGGCAACTTCGCGGCGGTAGATAGCGCGCATGTCCACCA
>JAGPFT010000255.1 GCA_018056405.1 Anaerolineae bacterium | reverse complement strand
CTTCTGGCACGGGCACCATCCCGCCCGTCCGCCCGTAGAAGTCCACCGGCACCTGCCCGCCTGCCGCCAGCCGGACATCATCGAGCATCTGCCCGGCGTTCATCTCCACCACCAGGAAGGCGTCCACGCGGTCGGCCAGGCGCGAGAGGCGTCGCTCTGGGAACGGCCACAGCGTGATCGGGCGGAACAGCCCGACCCTCATTCCCTCGCGGCGGGCCTGCTTGATGGCGGTCTGGGCGATGCGCCCCGCCGTGCCATAGCCGACGACCACCAGCCGCGCATCCTCGACCATTTGCTCGGCGTAACGCTGTTCGCGTTCCTCGATGACGCGCAGCTTGGCCTGCAGGCGCTTGTTCACTTCCTCCAGGGCGGGCGCGTCCAGCTCCAGCGAGGTGATGGTGCGCGGCTCGCGGCCCTTTGCGCCGGTCAGCGCCCAGTCGGGGCGCTCGCTGCGGGGCGGGCGCATCGGCGGCAGTTCGGCTGGCTCCATCATCTGCCCCAGCAGGCCGTCGGCCACCACAAAGACCAGGTGACGGTACTTGTCGGCCAGGTCGAAGGCGAGCGCCATCAGGTCAATCGCTTCCTGGACGGAAGCGGGGGCCAGCACGATAGCGTGATAGTCGCCATGCCCTGCCGAGCGCGTCACCTGAAAGTAATCCGACTGCGACGGCTGGATATTGCCCAGGCCCGGCCCGCCGCGCATGACATCTACGGCCACCGCCGGCACTTCCGAGCCGGCGATGTAGGAGAAGCCCTCCTGCATCAGGCTGATGCCAGGGCTGGAAGAGGAGGTCATGGCGCGCGCGCCGGCACAGGCCGCGCCATAGACCATATTGATCGAGGCCAGCTCGCTCTCTGCCTGGATGAAGGCGCGCCCCAGTTCGGGCATACGTTGGGCCAT
The DNA here is from genome assembly GCA_018056405.1 of Anaerolineae bacterium. Classification (GTDB taxonomy): domain Bacteria; phylum Chloroflexota; class Anaerolineae; order Aggregatilineales; family Aggregatilineaceae; genus UBA2029. The sequence continues at coordinate 4,264 of JAGPFT010000255.1, read as the reverse complement.
GTGCTCCAATAACTCTGTTTGGGGCGTGATCGGGTAGCCGAAATAAGCCTCGACACCGGCGCGGATCGCGGCCTCGGCCAAAGCAACATTTCCTTTAAGCAGTTCAGCAGCCATAAGTGTCTTGCTCCTGTCTGTCAGACCGACGTCTCGGCGCGGACGGCTCGCGCTGGCACCCGCCGGTAGACGGTGATGCACACATCGGGGCAGGCGACGGCGCACAGCGCGCAACCGGTGCACTTGCCCTCCGGGTCTACCAGCATGGCCGGGTAGTAGCCCTTGGCGGTAGGTCGGTCAGTGGACATGACGATCACACCCTGCGGACAGGCGATGGTGCACAGCGTGCAGCCTTTGCAGGTGTGCTCGTTGATTTCGATGCGCCCTTTTGCCATGAATGCTTGCTCCTCAATCTCTTTTGGCGTCAGTGATCCTGTCTCCGAACCGTAGGGACGGTTCGATGGTGCGGGCGGTTGGCGGCGTGTCCCCGCAGGGGAGGGTTCGAAACCCTCCCCTACAACGGGCGCAGCAGAGCGCCGCCCCTGCGTGCCGGGCGTGGTGCCTGCCTTCACCTGGTAATCTGCGCCAACACACCCCGACGAGGGCGCAACAGAGCAGCGCCCCACATGCACCAACTTAAGCCTTCCGGGTGCGCGGTACAGGCGGAAGGCCCCTCCCCCTGGCCCCCTCCCCGGCCAAGCCAGGGAGGGGGAAAGCGCCACGTGCAGCGAGCCAAGTCCCCCTCTCTAGCTCTGCTGGAGAGGGGGATTGAGGGGGAGAGGCGTGCGCAGCCAGGCTTAAGTTGGTACGCATGGGCGCAGCAGAGCGCCGCCCCTACGTGCCAGGCGTGGTGCCTGCCTTCACCTGTTAATCTGCGCCAACACACCCCGACGAGGGCGCAACAGAGCAGCGCCCCTGTTGCCTCTCATGCACTCTCCGCCTCGCCCGGCGACCCCTCCTGGCTGGCCCAGGGCACTTCCTGAACGAACAGACGCGGCACGTGATAGAGCCGTTCGGCGGCTTCATCTAGCTCCGCGCGGAACCTGGGATGGGCGATCTCGATCAGTGCCCTGGCCCGCTCACGGATAGTGCGCCCGTACAGGTCAGCCACGCCGTACTCGGTCGCCACGAAGTGCACGTCGTTGCGTGTGGTGACGACGCCCGCGCCCGGTTCCAGCATGGGCACGATGCGGCTGATCGTCTCGTTCTTGGCCGTGCTGAGCATGGCGATGATCGGCATCCCGCCGTTGCTGCGCGCCGCCCCGCGCACAAAATCTACCTGGCCGCCTACGCCGGAAAAGAGATACGTGCCCACGCTATCGGCGCATACCTGCCCGGTGAGGTCTATCTGCAGGGCGGAGTTGATGGAGACCATGCGGTCGTTCTTGGCGATGACAAAGGGATCGTTGATGTACTCGGTCGGATGCAGCTCGACGATCGGGTTGTCGTCCACGAAGTCGTAGAGCCGCTGCGTGCCCATCAGGAAGCCGGCGATGATCTTGCCGGGATGCAGCGTCTTGCGTTCGTTGGTGATCACCCCCGCCTCCACCAGGTCTACCACCCCGTCAGAGAACAGTTCAGTGTGGACGCCCAGGTGCTTGTGGTTGTAGAGCTTGCGCAGCACGGCGTCGGGGATGCCGCCGATGCCCATTTGCAGCGTCGCGCCGTCGGGGATGATCGCTGCCAGATGGTTGGCGATGGCTTCCTGCTCCGGCGAGGAGATGGCCATCTGCACTTCGGGCAGGAAGTAGTCCACTTCGACTACATAGTCAATCTTGCCCACGTGGATGAAGCTGTCGCCCAGGGTGCGCGGCATGTGCGGGTTGACCTCGGCGATGACGAACTTGGCGCTCTCGGCGGCGGTCTTGGTCACGCCGACCTCGGTGCCATACGAGCAGTAGCCATAGCGGTCGGGCGGCGACACCTGGATGAGCGCCACATCAATGGGCAGCCGCCCGCTCTTGAACAAGCGGGGAATCTCCGACAGGAAGACGGGTGTGAAGTCCGCCCGCCCGGCGTTCACTGCCTCGCGGATGCTGGGGCTGACGAAGAGCGAGTTGACGCGCAGGTGCGGGGCGAACTCTGGCTGGACGTAGTCGGCTTTGCCGATGACCAACACCTGGATCAGCATCAGATCGCGGAGTTCCAGGGCGCGCTCTTCGAGCGCTTTCACCAGGCGCTGGGGCACCGAGGCGTTGCCGGTGACGAAGAGGCGGTAGCCGGAGCGCAGCACGCGCATGGCCTCCTGCGCCGTCACCTTCTTGGGTTCGTACTGGCTCAACCAATCCGTCATCAGTGAGTCTGGCGCTCCCCTAGGTGGCGATCACCGGATGCGCCGTCCGCTGCAGGTCCTTGATGGCCTCGCTGAGGCGGCGAATACCCTCTTCGATGGCCTCTTCGGGCATGCACGAGAAGTTGAGGCGCGCCGTCGGCGGAGGGTTGGGAATGGTGAAGAAAGCGTCGCCGGGCACGAAGGCCACGTCGCGGCGGAGCGCCTCTTCGAACAGTTCGCGAATGGAGATCTCCGGCGGCAGATGCACCCACAGGAACAGGCCCCCGTCGGGGTGCGTCCAGCGCACTTCGGGCGGCATGTAGCGGTCGAGCGCCGCCAGCATAACGTCGCGGCGTTGGCGGTAAACCTGGCGCAGCGTGCGCACATGCTCGTCAATGAAGCCGTCCTTGGCGACTTCGTAGATGATCATCTGGGTGAAGGTGCTGGTGTGCAGGTCGGCCCCTTGCTTGAGTTGCACCAGTTTCTGGATGACACTGGGCGAGGCCACCACCCAGGCTATGCGCAGGCCAGGAGCCAGCGTCTTGGAAAAGGTCGAAAGATAGATGACGTTGCCGGTGTAGCAGTCCCCGTTGTTCCCGGCCAGTTCGGCGTCCACTACCACCAGCGGCGGCAGGTGTTGGCCCTCGAAACGCAACTGCCCATAGGGGTCATCTTCCACGATGGGCACGCCGTGCTGCTGCGCCAGCCGGATCAGCGTCGAGCGCCGCTCTGTGCTGAGGGTCACGCCGGCGGGATTCTGGAAGTTGGGCAGGATGTACATAAACTTGGGGCCGTGCCGCAACGCCGCCGGCAGTTGCTCCACGCACAGCCCTTCGCCGTCAGTCGGGACGCCGACATACTCGGCCTGGTAGGTGGAGAATGCCTGCAAAGCGCCCAGGTAGGTGGGCTGCTCGACCAGCACATGATCGCCGGGGTTGATCAGTAAGGCCCCGACCAGCGATAGCGCCTGCTGCGATCCGGACGTGATCAGCACGTTGTCCACATTCACGCGGATGTTGTAGCGCGATAGCCGTTCGGCGATCATCTCGCGCAGGGGTGAATAACCTTCGGTGGGGCCATATTGCAGGGCGAAGTGGGCTTGGGTTGCCAGCACGCGCTGGCAGGCCTCTTGAAAGCGGTCAACCGGGAAGTACTCGGCGGCGGGAAGCCCCCCCGCGAACGAGATGACTTCCGGGCGCTGCGTCAGCTTGAGCAGTTCGCGGATGAGCGAGCTGGTCATGCGCTGGGTGCGCAGCGCAAAACGCGACTCCCACAGAGTTTCCATGTAATTTTGTCCTTACGCTCCTTTTTAAGCTATTAAGGTGGCAAGGGGGGCTAACTGCACGCGCGCCCCCCTTATCCTCACTATAGGCCCGTGCGCAGCGGGTGCCAAGTGGCGTCTGCCATGCCCGCGAACGCGATGTGTCACTTGGCAGCGCCATCGGCGGAGACACTCAGGGGGCAGCAGACGCCCCCTGGGGTGGTCAGGGATCGGTTGTCAGTAGGAGCGCTGCCCTGCTGCCCCAAGTGCGCCAACTTAAGGGGTGCGTGCAAAGGTTGTCAGTAACACGTGCGACACCGGCAGTTAGCCTCACCCCCGGCCTCGCTACGCTCGGCTTGCCCCCTCTCCGTTGCGGCTATACATTACCCACATCTTAGACCTTGCCCGTTTTTCCCCTCATCCCCGACCCTTCCCCCACAAGGAGGGAAGGGAGAAAAGCTGCGGGCCTGCTCTCCTTCCCTCCGCGCAGCGCGGGGGAAGGGGCCGGGGGATGGGGGGCATCTGTGGGTAACGCATAGCCGCTGGCAGGGAGGCTCCCCTTTCCCTGCTTGCGATACTGTTGGCGAATCCCCTCACACCGGTCTCGTAGGGGCGCAGCAGAGTGTCACACGACGGAGGGTTATGCGACGAAATCCGGCCATAAGGTTTTACTCCCTGGCGGTGACGACACCTGGAACTGCTCATCACCCTTGTCTCGGAACGTGACCAGACGGGCG
>JAGPFT010000254.1 GCA_018056405.1 Anaerolineae bacterium | reverse complement strand
ACCTCACCCCCGGCCTCGCTGCGCTCGGCTTGCCCCCTCTCCAACGTGGAGAGGGGGCAGCGAGGCCCGCGTCAGCGGGCCGAGCGGGGGTGAGGTCCGTAGGGGCGTATGGCCATACGCCCCTACGAGATTATTTCGCCAACAGTATCGCTGGCGGGGAAAGGGGGCTGGGAGGATAGGGGTCAATCAGGTCCAGCCGCGCACCTATTTCCGCCCTGATGTGCTAGCGAACCGCCTTGCGCGTGCGCGGGTCTGCCAGATCGCGCAGGCCATCGCCGACAAAATTGAGCGCCATCACGACGGTGAAGATGGCAATTCCTGGAAACGTGCTCAGCCACCACTGATCGTAGTGATCGATCCCGTCGGAGACCATGCGCCCCCACTCCGGCGAAGATGGCTCCGGCCCCAGGCCGAGGAAGCTCAGCCCGGCGAAGATCAGGATGGCGTTGCCGATGTCCAGCGTCGCCATGACGAGCGCGGGGGCCAGGCAGTTGGGCAGCACGGTGAAGAAGAGGATGCGTGCCGGCGATGCCCCAATTGCCCGCGCGGAGGTCACGTATTCGTTGGACTTGACGCTGATCACCAGGCTGCGCACCATGCGGGCGTAGTTCGGCCACCACACAATACTCATGGCGATGACCGCGTTATTGACGCTCGGCCCCAGGGCTGCCGCAATAGCCATCGCCAGGATGATGATGGGGAAGGCCATGAAGATTTCGGTGAAGCGCATCAATAGCTCGTCCCACAGGCCGCCCACATAGCCAGCCAGCGCGCCGAAGATGGTGCCCACGAGGGTCGCGCTGGTGATCACCAGCACGCCCGCCGGCAGTGATGTGCGCCCCCCGTACAACACGCGCGATAACACGTCGCGGCCAAGCTGGTCCGTGCCAAAGAGATGCTGCGCGCTCGGTGCCTGGAGCCGTTCCATCACACTCTGGTGCATCGGATCAGCGGGAGCCAGCCGATCCGCGTCCAGCGAGATCAACACCCAGACCAGGCAGACCACCAGGCCGGCCACCATCAGCGGGTTCTGCTGCGCCCGCCTGCGAAGTACATGCCACCTGCTGTTGCCCAGTCTCATGCCTGACGCAGCCTCGGATCGAGCCAGTAGTACAGGATGTCCACGATCAGATTCATCAGCACGAAGATGATGGCGATCAACATGCTCACGCCCATCAGCACAGGGAAGTCAAGCGTGCGGGCGGCGTTGTAGGCATAGCGCCCGATCCCCTCCCAGGCGAAAATCGTCTCGGTGAGCACCGCCCCCGAAAGCAAGTTCCCGTAGGACAGGCCAATGATCGTCACCACCGGCATCAAGGCGTTGCGCAACCCGTGCCGGGTGATCACCGTCCACTCGCGCAAGCCTTTGCTGCGTGCCGTAGTCATATACTCCATAGACAGCACTTCGAGCATTGAAGACCGGGTGATGCGGGTGATCAGCCCGGCGGAGTAGGCCCCCAACACCAGGGACGGCAAGATGAGATGCTCCAGAGCGTCGCGCAAAGTGCGCCAGTCCCCGGCCAGCAGGCTGTCAACCGTATACAGGCCGGTGACACCGGGGGGCGGGCGCAATTTGGCGTCGAGCCGTCCAGGCCCCGGCACCACGTCCCAGCGCAGGTACAACACGATTAAGCCGATCAAGGCCAGCCAGAAGACCGGCGCGCTCACACCGATGAGGGAGAGGATGCGGACAATGAAATCAATCGGGCGGTTGCGCCACACTGCCGAGATAATGCCGAAGAGGACTCCCATCACCAGACTCACCAGAATGCCAAACGTCGCCAGCTCGATGGTGGCAGGCAAGAACCGCCCTAGCTCTTCGCTGACCGGACGGCGGCTGCGAATGGACGTGCCCATGTCTCCCTTGAACAGGTTCGAGAGGTAAGTCAGGTATTGGACGTGCAGCGGCTCGTCCAGACCCCATTTCTCGCGGAAGGTCGCCACAATCTCAGGGTCGGCGGCGGCGCGTTCGCCAAGATTGGCCGCCGTAGGGTCGGCAGGGATGGCGTTGGAGATGATGAAGGCGACCAGCGAGATGCCAATAAGCAGGGGGATCATCAGCAGCAGACGGCGTGCCAGAAATTGGTACAGCGACATGCGATCCCTCGGGGCGATACAGAATCAGGCGGCGGGATTTTGCGACCAGAATCCCGCCGCCGGCAGGGTACACGACTCGCTAACGGTACAGCAGCGTCAGGTCAACGCGCCACTGGCTATTATAGCTGAAACCTTGCAGATCGCTACGGAAAGCGAAGTGAACGCCGGGCTGGAACAGAGGCACGAACGGCCCTTTTTCCCGCTCGTAGATCTGAATCTCGCGGAACAGCTCATTGCGCTTGGCCGCGTCGGTTTCCACCTTCACCGCATCGCGCAGGGCGAGAATCTCCGGATCGGCGTTGGCGTCCGTCCAGTTGGCACGCTCGCCAACCACGCCCCCTGGCAGGAACTCCACGTAGTCCAGGGTGTCCTGGTAGTCCGGGTTCCACAACCACTGGCTGAAGCCCTGCTGCCCGGTCCGGTAGACCTCGAGCGAGGTCTGGAATTCCTGCGGCACCAGGGTCACTTGGATGCCCACTTCGGCCAGGTCCGCCTGAACCTTCTGGGCGACAATGCCAAAGTCGGTGCCGATATAGTTCCAGTCCGGGTATTCGAGATCGATCTCGAAGCCGTCCGGGTAACCGGCCTCGGCCAGCAGGCTGCGCGCCATGTCGAGATCGCGTGTGAGCGCCTCAGACGGATCGAGCGCGCCGGCGAAGCCGATGGGCACCATCGCCGCAGGGGTACTGGCCCCCGTGCCGCTGAGGAAGCGCAACTCCTCGTAGTTCATGGCGTAGCGGATGGCCTTCTGCACCAACGGATTGCTGACCGGCCCGCCAATCGCCGGGTCCTGGTTGCACAGCAGGAAGATCAGCGTGTCGCTCTGCGTCGAGAAGACCTGGATATCCGGGTTCGCCTCGAAGGACGGCACCTGGTCAGCGATGACATCCATAGCGATGTCAATGTCGCCCGCTTCCAGGGCCAGCTTCTGCGTGGAGGTCTCCGGCAGGTTGCGGATGACGATGCGGTCGAAGTAGACCGGCTCGCCCCAGTAGTTCGGGTTGCGCACCAGCACCGTCTGCACGGTCGGCTCGTAGCTCTCAACCATATACGGTCCCGTGCCGGCGGAGTGACCCATCAGCCACTCTTCGGCGGTATCCGTCTCGGCGGCGTCGGGGGCATCGGTGCCCCCATTGGCCCGCACTTCGTCAGCATTGAGCACCGAGAAAGCGTCGAAGATCAGCTTGGCCAGGATGGCCGGATCGGGCTGAGTGAGCGTCATGACCACCGTCAGGTCGTCCGTCGCCTCAACGCTGGCAATGGTGTCGGCCAGGAAGGACGGATTGTCCTTCAGGTTCTTCATACGGTTGAAGCTGAAGACCACATCCCCGGCGGTCAGCGGATCACCGTTGGAGAAGACCACATCATCGCGCAGGGTGAAGGTGTAGACCAGCCCATCGTCAGAGATATTCCAACTCGCGGCCAGATTGGGCAGAATCTCGCTCACCGAGTCCGAGGGGAATGTGACCAGCGTATCGTACACCGAATGGTGGATCAGCGCCCCCCCTGGCTCGTAGGCCCGGTTGGGGTCCAGCGACTTGTAGTCCTCGGAAAGGCCGACTACCAGGATTTTTTCCTCTTCCTGAGCAGCGGCAGTGCCTGCAAAGGTGATACCCAGGCTGATGACCAATAACAGAACTAAAAAGCGGCGCATAGTTCCCTCCTTAAGGTAGTTGCCCGCTGCACAATGCTGTCACCACTGAGCGACAGGATAGCAGAGCTTTTGGGATGAGTGAACACACCACAAGGCCACCTACAAACTACAATTATGACGAAGCCATGAATGAGCGCATGTAGGTGATGAGAGACTATCCGTATTGACCGATCCAACATACTCCTGATGATAGTATGTCTAGGGTAGTTACGCAACCAGTCTTGTGAGTTTTGCACAGGTTTGGCGTCCCTGGCACTCGGCACGACAATCTCGTCGTGCGCCTGCCTTTGCCCCCATCCCCGCCCCTTCCCCCCTCGTGGGGAAGGGCCTGGGGATGGGGGGCAAACGCCGGTGCGGGACTTCTCAGATGGCCTCTCAACCGGGCAGCGGACGGAGGCCATCCAGCAGGCGGAAAAGCCTTGCTGCTATCTTTAACAGATGTAATTTCTTGCATAAAGTCTCGTCCCGCGTGATAATAAACTCGTGCCTGAAGATGCACCAGATAGGGACTTCATGAAACGCCGCGCCTTGGGATTTCTCATCAGCCTGTGGGCGGTGCTGACCCTCAACTTCCTGCTGCCCCGCCTGCTGCCCGGCGATCCCCTGGCCGCCCTGCTCGATCCCGGCAGTTCCGCCTACGTATTCAACAGCGAGACGCGGGCATCCCTGGCCGAGTACTACGGCCTCAACCGCCCGCTGGCGCAGCAGTACGCCGACTATCTGGTCGGGGCGTTGCAGGGCGACCTGGGCCAGTCCATCCGGCTGAACCGGCCCGTCAGCGAATTGCTGGGTGCGCACCTACCCTGGACGCTGCTGCTGACGCTGACCGCTCTGAGCGCGGCGTCGCTGCTGGGCGTCCTGGGCGGGGCGGAGGCCGCCTGGCGGCGCGGGTCGGCGGCGGACAAGGCGCTGGTCGCGGTCAGCGTCATTGCCAGCAACGCGCCGGTCTTCTTCACCGGCATGATCCTGCTCATCATCTTTGGGGCCAGGCTGGACTGGCTGCCGCTGGCTGGCGGGCGCACCGCCTTCGCCCGCTACGACGCACCCTGGGACGCCGCGCGCGACTACGCGGCGCACCTGCTCTTGCCCGCCACGACGCTGACGCTGGCCCTGGTCGGCAGCCAGTTTCTGCTGGTACGCAACAGCATGGTCGGCGTCCTGGGCGAAGACTACATGCTCGTCGCCCGCGCCAAGGGCCTCTCGGCGGGGCGGCTCAAGCGCTATCACGCCCTGCGCAACGCCTTCGTTCCCTTCGTCCACCATCTGGCTGCGCACGCCGGTTTCGCGCTGACCGGGGCGCTGTTCATTGAGACGCTGTTCAACTATCCGGGCATGGGCCGCCTGGTCTTCGAGTCGGTTGTGGCCCGCGACTACCCGGTGATTCAGGGCGTGTTCGTGGTCGTCTCCGCCCTGGTGCTCA